>CADCVT010000272.1 GCA_902806215.1 uncultured Solirubrobacteraceae bacterium
AGCGACGCCGGCCGCGCGTCCGCCCGCCCGCGCACGCCGAACCGGTCGAGCAGCGCCAGCGCGCGCTCCCGCCGTTCGGACCGCGGCACGTCCCGCAGCCCGTAGGCGACGTTCTGCCACGCGCGCAGGTGCGGGAACAGCGCGTAGTCCTGGAACACGTAGCCGCAGCGGCGCCGCTCGGGCTCGACGTCGATCCCACGCTCGGTGTCGAGCCACGTCGCGTCGCCGCACACGACGCGGCCGCGCTCGGGCCGGTGGAGCCCCGCGACGATCCGCAGGACCGTCGACTTGCCCGCGCCGGAGGGACCCGCAAGGGCGAGCGTGGACGAGGTCGTAAGCGCGACGTCGAGCGAGAAGTCGCCGAGCGTCGTCGCGGCCTCAAGCCGCAGCGACACGGCTGTGCGTGGTCGCCAGCTTCACGGTCAGCAGGATGGCGGCCGACGTGGCGACGAGCACCGCCGACAGCGCCAGCGCCCCCGTGAAGTCCGTGCTGAAGCGCTCGTAGATCGCCAGCGGCGCGGTCTGCGTGACGCCGCGCAGCGCGCCCGCGAACATCAGCGTCGCGCCGAACTCGCCCAGCGCGCGGCCCCACGCGAGCGCCAGGCCGGCGATGAGTCCGGGCATCGCGGCCGGGATCGCGATCCGCGCGAACGTCGCCGCCTCGCTCGCCCCGAGCGTGCGCGAGGCCTCGAGCCACGTCCGGTCGAGCGCCCCGAACGCGGCCTCGGCCTGACGCAGGTAGAACGGCGCGGAGACGAACGTGATCGCCACGATGACGCCCGCCTTCGCGAAGACGAGCCGCAGCCCCGCGTCCTCGACGGTGCCCCCGAGGATGCCGCTCGGGCCGACCGCGGCGAGCAGGCCGATGCCGGCGACGGCCGGCGGCAGGACCAGCGGCAGCTCGATCAGCGTCACCACGAGCGAGCGCCCGCGGAACCGTCGCGTGGCCAGCAGGTACGCGGCCGGCGTGCCGACGACGACGATGATCGTCACCGCGATCCCGCTCGTCTCGAGGCTCAGCCACAGCGCGTCGAGGGCCCCGTCCTCCCCGAGGCTCGTCAGCAGCTGTCCCGGCCCGACGTCGGCGAAGATCGCCACGATCGGCAACGTGAGGAACGTCAGCGCGACGGCGAGTGACGCGCCGAGCAGCAGCGAGAACGGCTTCACGGCGCCCGGCCGAAGCCCGCGCGCGTCAGCGCCTGTGCACCGGCGCCGTCGACGAGCCCGTCGACGAACGCGCGCGCCTGCTCCGGGTTCGGCGCGCCCTTGACGACGGCGACGCCGTACTGCACGTCGGGCTCGAGCGCCTTCGGGAGCGCGATCGTCCGGAGCCTCCCGTCGGTCGCGAGGACGTCGGTGCGGTAGACGAACCCGGCGTCGGCCGCGCCCTGCGTGAGCTTGCCGACGATGCCGTTGACGTCGGGCTCGTTGGAGCGGACGTTCGCGAGGATGCGATCGCCGTCGTCGCCGTCGAGCCGCGCGAGGACCTTGCGCGTGTAGTCGCCGACCGGCACGCCCTCGGCGCCGAGCGCGAGCTCGACGCCGTCCTCGCCGAGCTCCTCGAGCGACGCGATCTGCCCGTCCTTGGGCACGGCGAGCACGAGCGCGTTCGTCGCGAAGACGACGGGCTTCTCGACCAGGCCCTCCCTGAACAGCTCGTCGGGCAGCTTGGTGTTCGCCGCCGCGAACACGTCGGGCTTCACGCCCTGGCGGATCTGCGCGGCGAGCTCGTCGGAGCCCGCGAACGACAGGCGGACGATCGTGCCGTCGAAGCCCTTGCCGTAGTCGGTGAACGCGGTCTTCAGCGATGCCGCCGCCGAGACGATGACCTGGCCGCTGCCCGATCCGCTGGCGTCCTCGTCGTCGCTGCACCCAGCGGCCCCGAGAGCGAGGACGAGGGTCAGGACTGCCGTGCGTAGCGTCATGCTGCTTCTCCGGTGTTCGCGAGGTCGTAGCCGGGCATGGGCGACAGGCGGTCGCGGAAGGCGTGGGACCCGAGGAGCCCGGCCAGCGCGGTGAGCCCGGGGTGGTCGATCCACCGGTCGGCGACCCAGAGCTCGACCGTGTGCTCCTCGAGCTCGGCGAAGTCGAGACCGAAGCGCGCGGCGACCGGCTCGGTCGTGACGGCCGCGCATCCCTCCCACTGTGCGGTGCGCGCGGCATCGACGTGCGTGTCGGCGACGCCGGCAACGGTGGGATCCGCCAGGCCGAGCCGGCGCGCCGTCCGGTCGACCGCCTGCTGCGTCGCCGCGGTGCTCGGCCGCGCGATGAGCGGGACGTCGGCGATGAGCGCCTCGAGCGACGGGGACCTGAGCGAGCGGTCGAACGCGATGCCCGCGCGCCAGCGGGCGAAGTGCACGCGGCTGACGTCGTCGCGCGGCGACAGCCGCGGCCCGTGGACGAGCGCCGCGTGACAGCGGCCGGCGTCGAGCGCCTTGACCGCCTGTCCCGACGTGGCCGCGACCGCGACGAGGCGCTCCGGCCCGAGCAGCGAGGCGGCGACGCCAAGCGCGGGGTCGCACCCCGCGACGACGAGCCCGGCCGGAACGGCCGCGCCGAGCAGCCGGAGGCGCGTCCCCTCGACCACGGCGTCCGGCGGAGCCCACTCGTCGGGACCGAGGGCGGCGGCGACGACGCGGCCACCGACGCGTCCGGCGCGGACGGCGGCACCGTCGGGAAGGCGACCACCGAGCACCGGGTCGGCCGCGGGCAGCGCCCGCTCGTCGCCGGCGAAGAGCGCCTCGACGGTCGTCCCTAGCGCGCGGGCGAGCCGCACCGCCGCGTCGGCCGCGGGCACGTGCCGTCCCTGCTCGACAGCGCCGACCGACGCGCGAGAGATCCCCGCGAGGTCGGCGAGCTCGCCCTGTGAGAGCCCGGCGAACTGGCGCAGCTCGCGGATCGGCGTCATGCCAGGATCCTAGAGCCGCATCAGGATCCGAGCAACCGCGCGTTGGTCACGGAACGGCGTAGCCTTCGTCGGACATGCTCAGGCTTCGACAGGCCGTCCTCGTGGCGCGCGATCTCGACTCGGCGGTCGCCGACCTGCGGGCGGCGCTCCCGCTCGCCGACCCCTTCCATGACGAGGGCGTCGGGCACTTCGGGCTGCGCAACGCGGTCATGGCGCTCGGCGACACGTTCGTCGAGGTCGTCTCGCCGGTCCAGCCGGACACGTCGGCCGGCCGACACCTCGACCGGCCCGGCGCCGACAGCGGCGGCTGCCTGGTCATGTTACAGGTCGACGACATCGCGCCGGCGCGCGAGCGGCTCGCGCGGCTCGGCGTCCGCGTCGTCTGGGACCTCGAGCTCGAGGACGTGACCGACGTCCACCTGCACCCCGCCGACGTCCCCGGCGCGATCGTGGCCCTCGACCAGACCGAGCCGCCGCAGTCCTGGCGCTGGGGCGGTCCGGCGTGGGCGGCGGCGGCCCCGTCGGAGACCGGTCCCGGCCGCGTCACCGGCGTCACGATGACCGCGACCGACCCCGACGCGCTCGCGCGGCGCTGGGCCTCCGTCCTCGGCGCCGACGCGAACGCCCGCACGATCGCGCTCGACGGCGGCGACGCGCGCCTCGAGCAGGGCGAGCGCGACGGCATCGCCGCGTTCCACGTCGAGGGCGCCGACGTCGACGCGACGATCTGCGGCGTCCGCTTCACGACGGCCTGACGGGTTGGCGCGAGGTTTGGGCCTCGCGTGCGTTCCAGTCGGTGATGCGTCGCCTGGTCATCGCCACCCTGCTCTCGCTGTGCCTGCCCGCAACGGCCGCGCAGGCCGCGGCCGTGGGCGACATCCCCTCCGGCAAGACGCTCGTCGTCATCGGCCAGTCCGGCGTCGACAAGGCCGACGCGGTCCAGCGCGCCACCGGCGCCAAGCCCGCGGGGGCCATGTGGTACCTCGGGCTCTACGAGGACGACCTCCAGCCCCAGCTCGACAGCATCGCCGACGCGGTCCGCACGCACCGCGGGCTCGCGGTCGACCTCGGCATCAGCTTCGGCGCGGTCTCGACCCCGAGCCCGCCCTACACGGCCGCCATCGCGGCCGGTGCCTACGACGACCGCATCGCGCAGCTGGCGAAGACCATCAAGGCCCTCCCGACTGTCGTGTACCTGCGCATCGGCTACGAGTTCGACCTGCTCGGCGGCCAGTACGGCCCGCCCGAGGCCTACAAGGCCGCCTACCGCCACGTCGTCGACGAGCTCCGCGCGCACGGCGTCAGGAACGTCAACTACGTCTGGCACTCCTCCGGCGCGTTCTGGCGCGGCACCGACACGAGCATCTTCGCGACGAGCTCGGGCTCGCTGGCCAAGGCGATCCGCGACACGCCGCTGCCGCAGGACGCCCAGCCGATCGCCGCCTTCTACCCCGGCCGCGACTACGTCGACGCGTTCGGCATCTCGTACTGGCAGGACAGCTGCTGCTTCGGCCGCTCGGCGCAGCAGGCGCGCGACGAGTACGAGGAGCGCACGCGCGAGATCCTCACCGAGGCGAAGAGGATGCGCCTGCCGCTGCGGATCTCCGAGTCCACGCCCGCGTACATCGGCGCCGACAGCGGAGCCGAGTCGGTGCAGTGGCTCGACAACACGTTCCGCCTGATCGAGGACTTCGACATCGGCGCGCTCAACCTGATCTCGATCGACTGGCAGGAGGGCGGGTTCTTCGCCGCGCCGTTCTGGAACGGCTACTGGCCCGACGCGCGGATCCACCACCACCGCCGCACGCGCGAGCGGTTCGTCGCCGAGCTCGCCGAGCCGCGCTACGTCCAGCGCAGCCGCAACCTGCCGAAGAAGCTCGGCCTGCGTTCCTCGCGCCGCCGGTAGCCGAACACCGTCAGCGCGAGCCCCGCCAGGACGATCGCCGCGCCGAGCAGCTCCCACCCGTTCGGCGTCTCGCCGAGCGCAAGCCACGCCGACCCGATGCCGACGACCGGCACCGCCAGCGTGAACGGCGCGACGGTCGAGGCCGGGTGGCGCGTCATGAGCCACGTCCACGCGCCGTAGCCGAAGCCCGTCGACAGCACGACGACGTAGAGCAGCGAGAGCGTGCCGCCGAGGTCGAGCGTGGTCAGCGCGGTCGTCACCTCGTCGCGGTCCTCGAGCGCGAACGACAGCGCGAAGAGCGGGATCGGCGGCACGAGCGACGACCACACGAGCAGCGCCTTGGGGTCGGGCGCCTGCGCCTTGCGCGTGGCGACGTTGCCCGCCGCCCACGACAGCGCCGCGCCGCAGCTCAGCAGCACCGCGCCGAGCGGCACGCCCTCGGCGCGGCCGCCGGCGATCACGCCGATCCCGGCCAACGCGATGACGGCGCCGACGAGCTGCCGCGTGCGCGGCCGCTCACCCAGCAGTGCGACCGCCAGCAGGATCGTGAACATCGCCTGCAGCTGGAGGACGAGCGATGCCAGGCCGGCCGGCATGCCGATGTCCATCGCGATGAAGAGCAGCGCGAACTGCAGGCCGCTCGAGAACGTCCCGACCGCGAGGACCCACTTCCAGTGCACCGCGGGGCGCTTGATGATGAACACCGCCGGGAGCACGACGAGCGTGAACCGCAGCGCGCCCAGCAGCAGCGGCGGAAACGTGTCGAGCGCGACGTCGATCATCACGAAGTTCACGCCCCAGACGAGCATCACGACGAGGGCGAGGGCGACGTGACGGCCGGGCACGGGCACCATCCTCCGCGCAGCGACCCGAAAGAGCGAGTGGACTTTCTACGGGGATCCGATCAGAATCGCTTCATGGTCGATCTCCGCCGTGTCCGCGCGCTACGCGAGGTCGCCGACCGCGGGACCATCGCCGCAGCGGCCGACGCGCTGCACCTGACCTCGAGCGCGGTCTCGCAGCAGCTCGCCGCGCTCGAGCGCGAGTTCGGCGTCCCGCTCGTCGAGCCCGCCGGGCGCAGCGTCCGGCTGACGCCCGCCGCGCACGTCCTGCTCGAGCACGCGGGGCCGCTGTTCGCGCAGCTCGAGCGCCTGCGGTCCGAGCTCGACGCGCACGCGAGCGGCGACGTGGGCGACGTCCGCGTCGCGGCCTTCCCCACCGCGATCGCGGCGATCGTGGCGCCCGCGGTCATCGAGCTGCGCGAGCGGGCGCCCGGCGTGCGCCTGCGCGTCCGCGAGGAGGAGGCGCCGCACTCGATCGACGCGCTCGTCCAGCGCGAGGCCGACGTGACGCTCACGATGGAGTCGGGCTACACGCCGAGCGCCGACGACGCGCGCTACCACCGCCGCGACCTCGTGCGCGACGTCCTCGATGCGGTCGTCCCCGCCGATCACCCGCTCGCGCGGGAGGAGCGCATCGAGCTGAGCGCGCTCGCCGGCGAGCCCTGGGTCGCGCCGCTCGAGGGCTGGTCG
>CADCVT010000273.1 GCA_902806215.1 uncultured Solirubrobacteraceae bacterium
AGCAGCGCCGCCGTTCCCGCGATGTGGGGAGCCGCGTTCGACGTGCCGTTGACGCCCGGGTACTCGTCGCCCCGGAACCTGGGCTCGTCGCAGAAGACGCTCGCGTGGTGCAGGCGCACGCCACGGTCCTGGCCGGTCGCGTCGGTGACGAGCCGGAATCGGACGCGCAGGCCCGGGCTGCCCTCGTACGCGGTGAGCGGGACGCTGACGTCCTCGAACGTCACCTGCCCGGTGCGCTCGCGCAGCAGCTCCCACGCCCCGCCTCCGGACGACGCCTCGATGCGCAGCACGTCGTCCGGCGCGAGGTCGTGCGAGAGGTAGCTGAACACCTCGCACCCGCGGGCGCCGGTCAGGTCGAGCGGCTCCGCGTTGCCGAACCAGGTGTCGGCGTCGTTCGGGTAGTCGGCGTTCGGCGAGTCGTTGAGCGTGCCCCAGGCGTTCATGTCCGGCCACTCCGCGTCGGGCTGCGTCACGACCGCCCAGCTCCCGCCGGTGCCGCCGGTGGTCCAGCGGGCGTCGAGCGGCTGGTCGAACCACGCGCCGACGAGCGTGCGCTGCGGCAGCCCGACGGTCGGCACGCCCACGCCGGGGGCCCCGAGGTCGACGGACTCGCTGCCCCAGTTCGAGAAGTCCGCGAGGTCGTCGCCGTGGTCGGTGGCGGCGACGCAGATGACGTTCGGCTTGCGCGAGACGCACGGGTAGCGCTCCTCCTTGTGCTCCTCGACGTTCCAGCGCTGGTTGCCGGCGGAGACGGAGAGCAGGAGGTCCGGCGCCGCCTCGAGCGCGTCCTCTATGAGGTCCGACCACGGGATGCCGAAGCTGCCGTTGGCGACGCGGACGCCGAAGCTGTCGGCGTAGGCGATCGCCTCGGCCACGCCGGCCGAGCCCTTGTCCCAGACGTTGAACGGCATGATCGACGCGCGCGGGCTGACGCCGGTGATGCCGATCCCGTTGTCGCCGGTCGCGCCGATGATCCCCGCGACGTGGGTGCCGTGGCCGCCGTAGTCGGTGGCGTCGTTGTGGTTGTACTGGCCGTATCCGAAGTGCCACCCGCGCCAGTCGTTGACGTAGCCGTTTCCGTCGTCGTCGATCCCGTTGCTCTCGCGGCCGGAGCCGAACTCGGCCTGGTTCGTCCAGAGGTTGCCCTGCAGGTCGGGATGGTCGACCTCGACCCCGGAGTCGATGACGGCGGCGACCACGTCGCGGCTGCCCTTCGTGACGTCCCAGGCGTCGGGGGCGCCGACCTGCCGGAGGTTCCACTGCGCGCCGAGCGCGAGGTCGTTCGTGGTCCCGTCGAGCGTGAGGCGGAAGTTCGGCTCGGCGTAGAGGACGCCGGGGCGCCGCTCGAACGCCGCCTCGGCCGCGGGCACGTCGTCGACCTCGAGCAGCTGCGCTCCGGGCACCGGCAGCGCCCGGGCGACGGTCGCGTCGAGCGAGCGGCGGATCGCGCTGCGCTCGGCGCCGTCGGTCGAGGCGGCGAAGCGGACCACGAGCTGACCCTCGACGTGCGGGCGCTCGGCTGCGGCCGCTGTCGCCGGAATCGCGGCGAGCGCGCCGAGGACGGCGATGAGTCCCTTGGCGCGCACACGCCGGACGGTAGCTCGCGGCGCACCGGTCTCCGGAAGGCGTTCTCGTCAGCGACCCGCGCGGGTGTCCGGGCTCGCAGGCACAATCCGGCGGCCTTGTCCGCGGCCTTCGAAGACCTCGTCGTGATCACCGGCTTCTCCGGCGCGGGGAAGTCGACGGCGATGAACGTCTTCGAGGACGCCGGGTACTTCTGCGTCGACAACCTCCCGCCGGAGATGATCCGCGGCCTGGTGGACCTGTTCCGCCACCCGGGGTCGAAGGTCGAGCGCGCCGCGGTGGTCTGCGACGTGCGCGGCGGCGAGTACTTCGAGGCGATGGTCGCGGTGCTCGCCGACCTGCCGCTCCGGCACCGGCTGCTGTTCCTCGACGCCGAGACCGAGACGCTCGTCACCCGGTACAAGGAGACCCGCCGGCGCCATCCGCTGGCGCCGCAGGGCAGCGTCACCGACGGGATCGCGGAGGAGCGTTCTGCCCTCCAGCCGCTGCGCGAGCGGGCCGACCTCGTCATCGACACGACCGGGCTGAGCGCCGCGTCGCTGCGCCGGCGGATCACCAACGAGCTGCTGCCGCGCACCGGGCAGCGCCTGGCCGTGACGTTCACGTCGTTCGGCTTCAAGCACGGGCAGTCACGCGACGCCGACCTCGCGTTCGACGTGCGGTTCCTGCCCAACCCGCACTACGTGCCCGAGCTGCGGCCGCTCACCGGCCGCGACGAGCGCGTCGTCGAGTACATCGCCCGCGACGGCAAGCTCGCCGAGTTCTACGAGCGGCTGTACGCGCTGCTCGACTTCCTGCTGCCGCAGTACGTGTCGGAGGGCAAGGCCCATCTGACCGTGGCGATCGGCTGCACCGGCGGGCGCCACCGGTCGGTCGCGATCTCCGAGCACCTCGCGGGGCGCTACGGCGCGCAGGACGGCATGGTCGTGCAGGTCGTCCACCGGGACGTCGAGCTCACGTGATCGACCACGTCGGGTTCGAGGTCGCCGACCTGGAGCGGTCGGCTCGGTTCTACGACGCCGTGTTCTTCTCGCTCGGCGTGCGGCGCCAGTTCCAGTCCGCGGGCGCGGTCGCGTGGGGCGACAACGCGCCGGCGTTCTGGATCGTCCAGCGCGGCCGTCCGCCGCAGCCGGGCTACGGCCACGTCGCGCTGACCGCGACGAGCCGCCCGGCGGTCGACGCCGCGCACCGGGCCGGCCTGCAGAACGGCGGCACCGACGACGGAGCCCCGGGTCCCCGGCCGAACTACGGGCCGCGGTACTACGCGGGCTACCTCGCGGACCCAGACGGCCTGCGCGTCGAGATCGTCACCGGCAATCGTTAAGGGCGAACGGCCGGCTGCGCCTGCGGTCTCCCGCGGCTGCAACGCCGACCGTCTTCGACCGGGTCAAGGGCGTTGCCGAAGCCCCGATCGCATGAAGCATGCTACCGGGCGTATGTCGCGAGCACCAGCAATAGGAGATCGAACCTCTCAGTAGGTAC
>CADCVT010000274.1 GCA_902806215.1 uncultured Solirubrobacteraceae bacterium
CCCGAGCCGCGGGCAACGCCCTGGGCTCCAACCCCCTGCCGATCGTCGTCCCCTGCCACCGCGTGCTGCGCAGCGGCGGCAAGCTCGGCGGCTACACGGGAGGGCTCGACAAGAAGGAGCACCTCCTGCGCCTCGAGGGTGTCCTGATCTAGGACGCGCGGCTACTTCGGCTGCGGGAACTGCGTCCTCATCATCGCGTCCCACATCCGGTCGGTCATGAGCCGGCGTTGGTTGACGAGCGCGTGCGCGCTCGGCGTGACGAGGTACCGGGGCTTGGGGCGTGATGCGGTGACGGCCGTCTCGATCGCCTTGGCCACCGCCTCGGGCGGGCCTCCGAGCTTTGACAGCGGACCGGCCTCGTAGGCGGACTTCGTCGCGGCCGCGAGCTTCGCGTTGAAGTCCGCGTAGGGGCCGCCGGCCTCCCCCTTCTCGTCGTCGAGCGCGCTCGTCGCGGTGTCGCCGAAGCGCGTCTTGATGAGGCCCGGCTCGATGATCACCACGTCGACGCCGAAGCCCTTGACCTCGAAGCGCAGCGCGTGAGACAGAGCAGTCACGGCGCTCTTCGTCGCGTGGTAGTAGCCACCGCCCGGGAAGACGAAGTTCGCGCCCATCGAGCTGACGTTGACGATCTTCCCCGACCGTCGCTCGCGCATCTTCGGCAGCACGAGCTGGCACATGCGGGCGAGGCCGAACACGTTCGTCTCGAACTGGCGGCGTACCGCGTCGATGTCGACCTCCTCGATCGTCCCGCTCTGGCTGTAGCCGGCGTTGTTGACGAGGACGCCGACCGCGCCGTGGTCGGCCTCGACGCGCTCGACCGCGCTGCGCATCGACGCCTCGTCGGTCACGTCGAGCCCGAGCGTCGTGCAGCCGGCCGCCTCGAGATCGGTCAGCGTCTCCGGCCGTCGGGCGGTCGCGTAGACGGTCCAGCCGCGGGCGGCCAGGTGATGGGCGGTGGCGTGGCCGATGCCGGACGAGCAACCCGTCACGAGCACCGCACGAGACGCGTTCTCGGGCATGGCGCCAACGCTATAGAGTCGCCGCCCAGGGCATGGCGCAAGAGCATCTCGACAGCCTGAGCGCGATCGACGCGAGCTTCCTCCACCAGGAGGGCGACAGCACGCACATGCACATCGGAGGCGTCGCGATACTCGACGGCCCGGCGCCGGGCTACCGCGAGCTCGTCGACCACATCCGCGGGCGCCTGCACCTCGTCCCGCGCTACCGCCAGAAGCTCGCCGCGCCGCCGCTCGGACTGGGGCGCTGGCGCTGGATCGACGACCCCAACTTCCACCTCGACTACCACGTCCGGCACACCGCGCTGCCGGCGCCGGGCGACGACGCGAAGCTGCGCGCGCTGACCGCGCGGATCTTCTCCCAGCGCCTGGACCGGACGAAGCCGCTGTGGGAGCTCTGGATGGTCGACGACCACTCCGACAACCGCTGGGCGCTCATCTCCAAGAGCCACCACTCGCTCGTCGACGGCGTCTCGGGCGTCGACCTGATGACGATGCTCTTCGATGTCGACGTGGTCCCGCGCGACACCGGCACCGCGCACTGGGAGCCGCGGCCCGAGCCGTCGACGGCGCAGCTCGCGGCGAGCGCGATCAACGGCGGCGTCAAGCGCCTCACCGGGTTACCGGTGCGCGCGGTCGCGGGCGCGGTCCGCGGGCCGGCCGAGGCGATCGACAAGGCGCGCGAGGCGGTGGAGGCGCTCGGCGAGGTCGCGTGGGCGGGCCTCAACCCGCCACCCGACACGCCGCTGAACGTCAAGGTCGGACAGCACCGCCGCTTCGCCACGGTCGAGGCGTCGCTCGACGACTTCAAGGCGATCAAGGACGCGTTCGGCGGTACCGTCAACGACGTCGTGCTCGCGGTCGTCGCGGGCGGCCTGCGCAGCTGGCTGCACGCGCGCGGGATGCGCACCGAGGGACTCGAGATGCGCGCCTGCGTGCCGGTGTCCGTGCGCACCGACGACGAGCGTGGCGCGTTCGGCAACAAGCTCGTCCAGGTCCTCTGCCCGCTGCCCGTGTACGTGCCCGACCCGATCGACCGGCTGCGGCACGTGTCCGAGCAGATGCAGCACGTCAAGGACTCCAAGCAGGCGCTCGGCGCCGAGGTCATCGCGGGCGCCCAGGACTTCGCGCCGCCGACGATCCTCGCGCAGGCGTCGCGAATGAACTTCTCGACGCGCTTCTACAACCTGCTGGTCACGAACGTGCCGGGCCCGCAGTTCCCGCTCTACGTCCTCGGCCGCCGGCTGCGCGCCGTCTTCCCGGTCCCGTTCCTCGCCGGCGACCGCGCGCTCGCGGTCGCCGTCATGTCGTACGACGGCGGGATGAACTTCGGGCTGCTCGCCGACTACGACGGGCTGCCCGACGTCGACGAGCTCACGCGCGGGATCGAGGGCGCGCTGGCCGAGCTGCTCGAGCGCGCCGGGTCCGGCCCGCTGTCACGGCGAGCCGTCAAGACGACCCGGACGCGCGCACGCGCACGGGCACGACGGCGCGCCGCGGCCGGCGTCAAGCCCGGCGCCTGACGCTACTGGTCGTCGTCGGGCGGCTGCGTGTGCGAGACGTGGCGCGGCCCGTCCGCGATCACGTAGTGCAGCAGCGTCATCTCGGTGCGGATGCGCTCGTCCTCGGGGCTCTCGCCGGACGACCGGCGGCCCAGGCACTCGGACTGGATGACCATGGCGCGGTCCATCGTGGCGGTGAGGAGCGCGACGACCTCCTCGTGGCCCTGGACGTCGAGGTCGAGCGGCGTCGAGGACACGTGCGCGTCGGGACGGTCGAACCCCGTTCCCGCGGCCGCCTCGCGAAGCCGGACGATGACGTCGTTGAGCACGCTTCCGAACAGCTCGCGGCGCACGGCGAGCGGGATGTGCTTCATGTGCTCGTCGTCGATGTAGTTGCGCGTCACTGCGCGGTAGAAGTGCTTCAGGGTGCCGCGGCGGGGCTCGGTGCGAACGAGCTCGATGGCACCGAGGTTGCGCAGCTTCGTGACGTGGTAGCTGACGTCTCCGACCTTCGCGCCGAGGTCCTCCGCGATCTCACGGGGGCTGGCGACGCGCTGCAGCAGCACGTCGAGGATCCGGATGCGCAGGGGATGCGAGAGCGCCGCGACGAGGTTCTTGTCGAAGACGCTGGGCGCCTCGGCTTGCCGTACGTGCTGCGGGACAGTCTGCGACTCGGGGGGCATGGGTTCTCGAACCTTACCGCTGTGGGGATGTTTGGTCGATCATCTATCCGTCCGGAAACGGTTTTCGCCTTCCCCCCGGTCCTACTGGCATGCATCTTGTCACGACATCAGGCCGGATTGCGACGACGACCCGCTTCGCACTGCGCGAGACCGTCGAGGCGTTCACCGCGGCCGACGGCAATGTCTACGTCCTGCGCGGTGGAACGGATGCCGAGTTCGTCATCGAAGACCCCTCTCCGCTTGACCGCGCGCTCGTCGAGCTGCTGCACAGCCCCGCGACACTGGACGAGTTGTGCAACACGCTGCGACGCCGCGGCCACGAGACCGAACCTGGCGCGTTGGCCCTCATCATCGAACAACTCGACGAGCTCGATCTGGTGAGCGAGTTTCCGGTGCGTTACGTGGGCCTGTCCGCCGAGGATCGCAGTCGCTACGACCGTCAGCTCGTCTACTTCGACGACCTCATCGGCGTCGGAGCGCCGGCCGTCGAGGCCCAGCGGCGGCTGCTGTCGGCGACGGTCACCATCGTCGGCGTCGGGGCGCTCGGCTCGTGGACCGCGGCCGGTCTCGCGTGCGCCGGCGTCGGGCGGCTGGTCCTCATCGACGACGACACCGTCGAGCTCAGCAACCTCAACCGCCAGCTGCTCTACCGGCGCTGCGACGTCGGACGCCCGAAGGTCGACGCCGCCGCCGACGCGCTCGCGGCGTTCAACCCTGGGATCGAGATCGTCCGCATGCACCGGCGCATCGACGGGGCCGACGACGTCGCGCGCGTCGCCGCCGGCTCGGACCTCGTGGTCGGCACGGCCGATCATCCGCCGCACGAGATCGCGCGGTGGCTGAACCGCGGCTGCGTCGCCGCCGGCGTCCCGCACGTGACCGCGTCGCAGTTCGCGCCGATGGTGAAGGTCGGGCCGCTGTTCCGCCCGGGGGTCACCGGATGCCTCGCGTGCGCGGAGCGCTCGGCCCGCGACCGGTACCCGGACTACGACGCGCTCGTCGCCTACCGTCAGGGACGGCCGATCGCCGGCGCCACGCTCGGGCCTCCGTCCGCGCTCATCGGCGCGATCATCTCGATGGACGCCGTCCACCTGATCACGGGAGCCGCGACGCCGTCGACGCAGGGCCGCTCGCTCATGTTCGACGTGCGCGACCTGAGCATGCGCGTCGAGGACGTCGCGCAGGACGACGGATGCGAGGTGTGCTCGCCGCGCGCGGCATGAGCGCCGCCGCGCCTCGATCGCACATGGTGAAACGTTCTGCGCGGCCGGGGCGGTCTAGGGGATGGAGAGCGGCGACCAGCACTCGCCGCCGGCCCCCGACACGCAGAGGAGGTGACATGAAGCTCAAGCCCAGCACCAAGCGCATCGCCCCGTCGGCGTCCGTCATCAAGGGCGTGTGATCGCCGCGGTGTCGCGGCCGCCGTACCGGCGGCCGCGCACCCAGCGGGCGTCTACGCCGTCTCGGCGCGCTCCGGGGCCCACTGCGCCTCGGCGAGGTCGCCGATCGGCATGCCCTCGGGCGTCGGGACCTCGGGCGTGTCGCGCAGGTACCACTCGGCGTCGAGCGCGGCCTGACAGCCCGAGCCCGCGGCGGTGATCGCCTGGCGGTACGTGTGGTCGACGAGGTCGCCCGCGGCGAACACGCCGGGGAGCTTCGTGCGCGTCGAGCGGCCCTGCACGATGACGTAGCCCTCGTCGTCGGTGTCGATCTGACCCTTGACGATCGCCGACTGCGGCTCGTGGCCGATGGCGATGAAGGCGCCGTCCATCGGCAGCTCCTCGGTCTCGCCGGTCTCGACGTTCTTGATGTTCGCGTGGCCGAGCCCGCCGTGGTCGCCGGGGTGGAACTCCTCGATGACGTACGGCGTCTTCCAGGCGATGTTGTCGATGGCCTGCGCGCGCTCGAGCATGATCTTCGAGGCGCGGAACTCGCTGCGCCGGTTGACGATCGTCACCCGCTTGGCGAACTTCGCGAGGAAGATGGCCTCCTCCATCGCGCTGTCGCCGCCGCCGACGATGATCGTCTCCTTGTCCTTGAAGAACGCGGCGTCGCAGGTCGCGCAGTAGGAGACGCCGCGGCCGGAGAGCTCCTCCTCGCCGCGGACCTCGAGCTTCTTGTGCTCGGCACCCATGGCCAGCACGACCGTGCGGGCGCGCAACTCCTGGTCGCCGACCTTGACGACGTGGATGCCGCCGGGCTCGTCGGCCAGCTCGACCTCGCTCGCCTGATCGGTGAGGAACTTCGCGCCGAAGCGCTCGGCCTGGTCGCGCATGGTCTGCATGAGCTGCGGGCCCATGATCCCGTCGCGGAAGCCGGGGTAGTTCTCGACCTCGGTGGTCTGCTGGAGCAGGCCGCCCCAGAAGAAGCCCTCGATCACCAGCGGCTCCAGGTTCGCGCGCGCCGTGTACAGCGCGGCCGTGTACCCGGCAGGGCCGCTTCCGACGATGATGACGTTCTCGATGCGCTCGCTCATGGTGCCTCTTCGCGGTGGGTCACTTCATTTAGTGTAGTACGGCCTGCCCGCGCCACCGGTGGACGGTCCGGCGCAGCTGGAAGTACGCGATCACGCCCGGGATCGTCGGCAGCCAGAAGGCGAACACGCGGTACGTGAGCACCGCGACCGTGGCCAGGCCGAAGTTCACGCCGAAGGCCGCGAACGCTCCGATCATGCCGCCGTCGACGCCGCCGACGCCGCCCGGCAGCGGCAGCAGGTTGCCCAGCATGCCGACGAAGAAGGCCATGACGATGACCGCCATCGGCGGGGCGTCGCCGAAGGCGTGGAAGGACGCCCACAGCGTCCCGATCTGGGCGAGCCAGAACAGGAGCGAGCCGAGCAGCGCGGGGTCGCGCGCGCGTATGTGTGCCAACGCCTCGCGCACGCCGGCCGACACCGCGGCCGGCGCGGAGGCCAGCCGGTGCCCGATCCGCGCGATGCGGGGGTGGTCGTGCGAGGTGGCCCAGTCGCGCAGGCGCCGCTCGACGTCGGTCGGCACGAACGCCATCAGCGCGAACACGAGGATCGCCACCGCCCCGAAGATCGCCGGGACGACGGTGATGGCGAAGGGCGCCGGCCCCGGAAACAGCCCGACGCGCAGGCCGATCCCCACGACGATCAGCGCGAGCATGTACACGAGGTAGGTCAGGACGAGGAAGGCGACCGTCGAGTCGGCGACCTGCCGGCGGCCCATGCCCGAGCGCCGCAGCGCCCAGGCCGTCAGCGCGATGCCGCCGGCGCCGCCCGCCGCGAACAGCCGCGTCGCCGCTAGTCCGGCCATCGTGATCTGGTAGCTGGCCCGCAGGTCGATCCGCGAGCCCGCGTGGACGTAGACGAACTGGAAGAGCGCGACGTAGCCGACGAACGACGCGATCGTGAACGCGAAGGCGAGGGCCAGCCACCACGGGTTGCCGTCGTTGATGCGCTCCCACGTGCCCTCGAGGCCCGCGATCCGCGGCAGCCCCCAGTACAGGAAGGCGATCGCGGCGACG
>CADCVT010000275.1 GCA_902806215.1 uncultured Solirubrobacteraceae bacterium
GAGCGCGCCGTCCTCGGTGCCGACGCGGTCGAGGTCGAGCCGCGCCGCGTAGAGCTCCTGGAGCACGCGGTCGTGCAGCGCGTCCGCGATCTGACGGCGCATGCGCTCCTCGCCGCGCAGCACCTCGACGAGCAGGAACCGGCGCGCCGCCGCGAGCTGCTCGACCTCCGCCGCGCGGTCGAGCAGCGCGACCTCGGCGCGGTGGCGCTCGCGCAGGTCGCGCTGGACGACGGCGACCGCCATCGGGTCGCCGCTCACCGGGTGCGGGATGATGTACGCGTTGACCTCGACGGGGATCGCCTCCTCGGTGCGCCGGTGGCGCAGGGTCGTCTCGCCGCGGAACGAGCCCTCCGCGCGCGTCCGCGGTCCCGACACCGCGTCGTAGTGCACCTGGCCCTCCGGGGTCAGGTAGTCGCGGATCCGCAGGCGCCAGACCTCCTCCTGCGACTCGATCCCGAGCATCCGACGCCCGCCCGGGTTGAGGTAGAGCGAGCGGCCCTCGAGGTCGGCGATCCCGATGAAGTCGTCGGACAGGTCGACGAGCGCGGCGAAGCGCTCGGCCGCGACGAGCTGCTCGACGACCTGGCGGCGCGACTCGACGTTGGCGATCGCCACGCCGGACAGCTCGGCGAACCGCGCGACCCGAGCGGCTGCGTCCGGCGGGACCGGCGTCCCCTTGTCGAGCGCCACGGTAAGCACGCCCCACAGGCGCCCGCCGATCTCGATCGGCGCCGCCCACCCGACCGGCCGTCCCAGCGCGCGGAGCTCGCTCTCGCGCGCGGTGTCGTCGGGGTCGCCGATCTGCACGACGAGGCGCTCGCGTCGCACGCGCGCGGCGACGGTCGCCTCGTCGGTGGAGTCGACGTCCGCGTCGTCCGGCCAGCGCGACGCGACCTCGATCCCGTTCGCCTGCGTCTCGCGCAGGAGCGCCGCGACCGGTGCGTCGAGCATGCCGGCCGCCTCGTGCGCGATCGCGTCGAGCACCTCCTGCTCGGGCGCCGCCTCGATGACCAGCCGCGAGACGCGCATGAGCGCGGCCTGCTCGGCGGTGTTCGACTCGAGCGACGCGCGGTGCTCGGCGCTCGCGACCGCGATCGCGCACAGCTCGGCGAACGCGCTGAGCTCGTCCTGGCTGCCCTCGGGCAGCCGCTCGGGCCCCTCCGCTCCCGCGTAGATCGTGCCCCAGAGCCGGCCCTCGACGTGCACGGGAGCGCCGATGACGACGTCGTAGCCGAGCGCGGTGATGCGGCGCGCCGCGTCGCTCGGATCCTCCGCGTAGCTGGCCGAGCGGGCGGGGCGGCCGGTCCGCCGGATCTCGGCGGCCAGCATCTGGCGCTCGACCGGGAACCGCGCGCCGCGGGTGAACACCCGCCGGCCCGGTGCCGCGGCCGCGCCGACGACGACGAGCTCGCCGTCGTCGAAGCGGAAGACCCCGCTCGAGTCCGCGCCCAGCAGCGCGATGATCTCCTGCGAGATGGCCGCGGCGAGATCGGCCGACGACGCGCCCGCCGCGGTCTGCGATGCCAGCCTGCGCACCGAGGCCAGCAGCAGCTTCTCGTCGATGACCACGTCGCTGCCCATCGTAGGCGCGTTCACACGCGATGTCACAGACGCAGTAGTCGACGCACCCTTATGGCTGCGCGCGGGCGGCCTAGAGCGGGACGCCCCAGAGCGGGAACCAGCGCTCGAGCTCGGGCTCGAAGGGCAGCTCGTTGCCGAGCTGCGCCTTGATCTGGAGCTCGCGCTCGGTGTTGCGCTGCTGCTGCCCCGGGGCGGGGACGAACGGGTACCAGGACCCGCGCTTGACGTTGTAGATGAAGTACAGCGGCCGGCCGCTCTCGACGAACTTGAAGACGGCCGCGAGGACGCGGTCGCCGTAGCCGCCGGTGTCGAGCGCGTCCTTGATCGAGTTGACGCCGACGACGAGGTCCTCGACGTCGTCGTCGGAGAGGACGACCCAGCGGTAGCCGAAGTCGTCCTCCTTGCTCTCGACCGTCGTGCCCATCTCCTCGCCGGTGGCGTGGAGGATCTCCTCGGCCTCCTTGACGATCGTCGCGAAGTCGCTCGTCGCCTCCGCCTGGAACACGAGCCCGGCCTTGCCGCCGGACTCGATTCCGTGCTGGGTCGACAGCGTGACGTGCGCCGTCGAGAGCGCGAAGAGCCGATCGGTCTTCGCGGGCTTGGCGGTGCGGCTGCGGCCCAGCAGGGTGTCGAGGAAGCCCATGACCGGAAGGTCTACCGGACGCCCTGGATCTGCGCCTCGAGCTTCTGCAGCTCGGCGATGCGCTTCTCCATCGGCGGGTGGGTGGCGAACAGCGCGAACACGGACTTCTTCGTCGGCGGCGAGATGTAGAACGCCGCCAGCTCGGAGTGCGCGCGCAGGTCCTGCTGCGGGATCCGGTCCATCGTGCCGCTGATCTTCATGAGCGCACTGGCCAGCGCCGACGGGCGTCGCGTGATCTCGGCCGCGCCGCGGTCGGCCGCGAACTCGCGGTAGCGCGACAGGGCCTGCATGAGGAAGAACGACACGATGTACACGGCCAGCGAGACGAGGACGACGGCCATGAAGCCGGGGCTCTCGTCGTCGTCGCCGCCGCCGAACAGGAAGCCGAACTGGAGGATCATCGACGCGATCGAGGCGAAGAAGCTCGCCACGGTCATGATCATCATGTCCTTGTGGCGGATGTGCGCGAGCTCGTGCGCGAGGACGCCCTCGAGCTCGGCCGGGTTGAGGATCTCCATGATCCCCGTCGTCACGCAGACGGTCGCGTGCTTCTTCGAGCGGCCCATCGCGAACGCGTTGGGCATCGACGTCTGAGCGACCGCGACCTTCGGCTTGGGGACGTCGGCCTGGATGCAGAGTCGCTCGACCATCGCGTGCAGCTCGGGCGCCTGCTGCGGCGAGACCTCCTGCGCGCCCATGGCACGCAGGCCGATCTTGTCCGCGGCCAGGATCTGCACGACGAAGAGGACGCCGGCGAACACGGCGACCGTCACGACGGGAGCGCCCGATCCGACGAGCGCGCCGACGAACACGACGTACACGAGACCGAGCAGGAACATGGTCAGGAGCAGGCGGGCCTGGAGCCCGGGGGGTGCCTTCAGGGCGGAACTTCGGGTGGTTGCCATCGTGCCTCTCAGTCTACGAGTCGGCAGGCGCTCTTCTTGAGGTTTTATGCACCCTTGATCCTGCGAGCGCGAGCGTGCCGTGCAACGCCGTTTGCAGGAGAATTCGGGGATCCGTCGTAGCCTGCGGCCCCTTGATGCGCCTGCGCGTCCTCCTCGCCTGCGCTGTCCTGCCGCTGCTGCTCTGGCTCGCTCTCCCGCTCCCCTCGAGCGGGCAGGGTCCTGCGCGCCTGCAGGAGAAGATCGAGAAGACGCAGGAGAAGATCAACCGCAAGAAGGGCACCGAGCGCGTCCTGACGAGCGACATCACCGCGTACACGCGCCGGATCAACCGGCTGCAGAACCGGATCGGCTCGCTCCAGCAGCGCCAGGCGCGGCTGCAGGCCGACGTCGACCGCAAGCGCGCGCAGCTCGTGCAGATCCAGATGAAGCTGCGCGACGAGCGCGCCCGGCTGGCGCGGCTGCGGGCGCGGCTCATCGTCACCCGGCGCGCGCTGTCCGAGCGCCTCGTCGAGATGTACAAGGCCGAGAAGCCCGACGTGCTCACCGTCGTCCTGAACTCCGACGGCTTCGCCGACATGCTCTCGCGCGGCGAGTTCATCCGGCGGATCGCCGACCAGGACCGCCGGATCGTGAAGATCGTCCGCGACGCGCGGATCGACGCCAAGCGCACCGCCGACCGCCTCGACAAGCTCGAGCGCCGTCAGCAGGAGATCACCGCCGAGGTCCTCCTGCGCCGCAACGAGGTCGCGAAGATCAAGTCCGAGCTCATCGACACGCGCGTCGGCTACGACAAGACGCGGTCGGGCAAGAAGGCTGCGCTGTCGAAGGTCCGCGTGGACCGGCACGAGCTCGAGGGTCACCTCGTCGCGCTCGAGAAGGAGGAGGCGAAGATCACCGCCCGCCTCGCCTCGAACAGCGGTGGCGGAGGCGGCGGGAACGCCGGGCCGATCCGCAAGGGCTCGGGCTCGCTCATCTGGCCGGCGAACGGCCCGATCTCGTCGGGCTTCGGCGCGCGCTGGGGCCGCCTGCACGCGGGCGTCGACATCCCGCTGCCCAACGGCACCCCGCTGCGCGCCGCCGACTCGGGCCGCGTCGCGATCGCCGGCTGGACCGGCGGCTACGGCAACTACACCTGCATCCAGCACAGCGGGCCGATGTCCACGTGCTACGCCCACCAGACGTCGATCGGCGTCTCCGTCGGGCAGAACGTCTCGCAGGGTCAGGTCATCGGGCAGTCGGGCAACACCGGCAACTCGACCGGGCCGCACCTGCACTTCGAGGTCCGTATCAACGGGTCGCCGGTCGACCCGATGGGCTACCTCTAGCGCCTCGGTCTAGACGCTCGCCCTGAGCACGCCGGCCATCTCCGCGATGGCGGTTCGGGTGCTCTCGAGCGCGGTCATGTTGAGAAAGCCGTGGACCTGGCCCGGGTACCGGCGAAGGGTCGTCCGGACGCCTGCCTGCTCGAGCGCCTGCGCGTAGGCCTCGCCCTCGTCGCGCAGCGGGTCGAACCCTCCGGTGACCACGTAGGCGGGCGGCGCCTCGCGGAGGTTGGCGGCATGGAGCGGGCTGGCTGCGCGCTTGTCGTCGGTGGCCGGCACGAACTGCGCCTCGTACCAGTCCATGTTGCGCTTGGTGAGCAGGTAGCCGTCGGCGAAGAGGTCGGCCGAGCGGTAGGTCTTCGTGAAGTCCGTCGCGGGATAGATCAGGAGCTGGAAGGCGGCTTTCGTCCGGAGCGCGACCATCGCCGCGAGATGGCCGCCCGCGCTGTCGCCACCGACGGCGATGCGCGCGGGATCGATCTGGAGCTCAGCGGCTCGCTCAGGGACGTCGTTGTACGCCTGAACCGCGTCGTCGACGGGGGTCGGCCACGGGTGCTCGGGCGACAGGCGGTAGTCGAAGCTGAGCACGCGCATCCCTGCTGCCTTCGCGAGCGCGCGGCACGGTGCGTCGTGGGAGTCCAGATCGCCGAC
>CADCVT010000276.1 GCA_902806215.1 uncultured Solirubrobacteraceae bacterium
CCACAGCGGCTGGACGGCGGCCGAGGCCGCGACCTCGCGGGCGACGTCCCCCGGCGCCGTCGCGGGGACGGAGCCGAGCGGTCGCCCCGTGGCGGGCTCGTGCGACTCGAGGACCTCTCCCGCGGCGGTGGACACGCCGGGAGAGGCTACCTACGCGACCCGCCGACTCCAGGTGCGCGCGTGCTCGTCGGGTTCGGCGGCGTGAGCGAGCACGGGCCGGCCTTCGTGGCCGACGACGAGGACGTCGACGCGCTGCTCGAGCAGGCCCTCGAGGAGTACGCCACTCCCTGGAGCCGCCGCGTCGCCTAGTCTGCTCCGGCGTGCCTGTGCCTGCCACCGGGATGCTGGAGTCGATCGAGCCCGCCACGGGACGCCCCCTGGGCTCCGTGGCGATCACACCGCCGGAGGACGTCGAGCGCGTGGTCGCCGGCTCGGCCGCGGTGCAGCCGCTCTGGGCGCAGCTGCGGCTCGCCGACCGCGCCCGGTACATGAACCGCGCAGCGCAGGCGCTCATCGACGAGTTCGCCGAGCTGGTCGAGCTCGTCTCCCGCGAGCAGGGGCGCCCGCGCGCCGAGGCCGAGCTCATGGAGGTCCTTCCCGCCATCGAGACGCTGCGCTGGCTCGCCGAGGCCGGCCCCGCGATCCTCGGCGACGACAAGGTGGGCCTCTCGCGGACGTTCTTCGTGCGCAAGCGCGCCCGTGTGACGCACCAGCCGGTCGGCGTGGTCGGCGTCATCTCGTCGGGCGCCGAGCCGCTGGCCAACCCGCTCGGCGACGTCGCCATCGCCCTGTTCGCCGGCAACGGCGTCGTGCTCAAGCCTGCACCGACGGCGCCGCTGTCCGGCGAGCGGATCGGCCGGGCGTTCGCCCGCGCCGGCCTGCCCGAGGGCCTGCTGAGGATCATCCACGGCGGCTCGGCGACGGGCCAGGCGCTCGTCGCGTCTGCGGTCGACCAGGTGCGGCTGACCGGCTCGGCGGAGGTCGGCCGCGAGGTCGGCGAGGCGTGCGCGCGGGCGCTCAAGCCGGCGACGCTCTCGCTCGCCGGCAAGGACCCCGCGATCGTGCTCGCCGACGCCCCGCTCGACCGCTCGGTGCGCGGCATCGTCTGGGGCGCGTTCGCGAACGCGGGCCAGGCGGGCGGCTCGATCGAGCGCGCGTACGTCGACCGCACCGTCCACGACCGCTTCCTGGCCGCCGTCGTCTCGCGCGCCCGCTCGCTGACCGTCGGCGACCCGCTGGCCGACACGACCGAGATCGGCCCGCTGACGACGCCCGAGCGCGTCGAGCGCGTCCGCGCGCTGGTCGACGACGCCGTGTCGCGCGGCGCGAGGCTGCACTGCGGCGGGCCGCGCGAGGGCAGCTGGTTCGCGCCGGCGGTGCTCACCGGCGTGCCGGAGGACGCACCGCTGCTGCTCGAGGAGGTCCCGGGCCCGGTGCTGGCGATCGTCGCCGTCGACGGCGTCGACGCGGCCGTGACAGCCGCGAACCGCGGGGAGTTCGGGCTCGGCGCGTCGATCTGGACCGAGGATCGCGCCCACGGCTCCCGGATCGCGCGCGCGCTCGACTCCGGGATGGTGTGGCTCAACGACCATCAGGTCGCCGCGATGGCGCCGCAGATGCCGTGGGGAGGCGTCAAGGACTCGGGCCTCGGGCGGATGCGCGGCGAGGCGGCGCTCAGGGAGTGCGTGTCGGACAAGGTCGTCACGTGGGACCCGCCCGCGGGCCGGCAGTTCTGGTGGCACCCCTACGACCGCTCGCTCGTGCGGACCGGCGAGGCGCTCGCGTGGCTGCGGTCGGTGCGCGACCGCGACCGCGCGCGTGCCTGGCGGACGTCGATGCCCGCGGTCGCGCGGGTCGTCGCACGGACGCTCGTCAGGTCACGGCGCGGGTGAGCGCGGCGCCGCCCGCGGCGGCCGCGATCACGACGAGGAACGGCGCCCGCGCGGCGAGCGCGAGCAGCGCCGCGCCGATGCCCGCCGCTCGCGCGTCGAGGACGAGCTCCTCGCCGTCGGCGAACGTCTGCGTCACGACGAGCGCGGCCAGCATGGTCGGCGCGAGCAGCGCGACCATCCGCGTCGCGCGCGGCGGCAGCGCGCGCCCACCGACGACGGCGGGGCCGAGCCCCTTGAGCATCACGGTCCCGACCCCGCAGAGCAGGACGACGAGCCACGCCTCGCTCACGCGGCCCGCTCCTCGGCCTCGCGCACGGCAGGGAGAACGCCGACGGTCGCCGGCTCCCGCGGCTCCCGCGGCTCCCGCCACGCCATCGCGATCGGAACGATCGCCGCGGCGATGAGCGGCACGCCGGCCGGGACGAACGGCACGAGGCTGAGCGCGATCGCTCCGCCGAGCAGCGCGGCGACGATCCCGCGGCGGTCGCTCAGCTGTCCGACGAGGAGCGCGAGGAAGATCGCCGGGAACGCCGCGTCGAGGCCGAGCGTCGCGGGGTCCCCGATCGCGTCGCCGAAGAGGACGCCGCCGGCCACGCTGAGGTTCCACGTCGCGTACAGGAACGCGCCGCCGCCGATCAGCATCTTGCCGTCGAAGCGGCCTTCGCCGCGATGCGCGATCGCCCACGACTCGTCGATCGCGAGCTGCGCGCCGAGGAACCGCCGCACGCGCCCGCCCGGCAGCACCGACGCGACCGACAGCGAGATCGGCACGTACCGGCCGTTGAGCAGGAGCGCCGCGACGACCGCGGCGGCGACCGTCCCGCCCGCGCTGAGCACCGAGGCGGCCGCGAACTGCGCGGAGCCGGCGAACGTCGTCAGCGACATTACGATCGCGGCGACCGCGCTCATCCCGGCCTCGTCGGCGAGCACGCCGAAGGTGATGCCGAAGAAGCCGACTGCGACGCACAGCGGTGCGATGGCGCGGACTCCGGCGAGGTAGCTATCCGTTCGGTTCATCGGTACGATCGTTCGACATGGTAGACGATGTGATCCGGACCGTGGCGGCGAACCTGCGCCGCCTGCGCGCCGAACGGGGGCGCTCGCTGTCGGAGCTCGCGCGGTCGAGCGGCGTCGGCAAGGCGACGCTGTCGGCGCTCGAGGCGGGCCGCGGCAACCCGACGATCGAGACGCTGTCGGCGCTCGCGTCGGCGCTCGGCGTGCCCACCGGTGACCTCCTGACCGGCGCCGGCGACGACACCGTCACCGTGATCCGCGCGAACGAGGGAGCCCAGATCGACACGCGGCTCGGGTCGATCCGCCTCGTGCAGCGCCTGCCCGGCGAGCCGCCGGTGGAGATCTACGACAACGTCTTCGAGCCGAACGCGTCGCGGGTCGCCACGCCCCACGCCGTCGGCACGCGCGAGCACGTCTACGTGATGAAGGGCCGCCTGCGGACCGGCCCCGTCGAACGGGAGGTCGACCTGAAGGCCGGCGACTTCGCCTCCTTCGCGGCCGACGTCCCGCACGTCTACGAGGCCGGCGCGCGCGGCGCGACGGCCCTGCTGCTGATGGAGGGGCCTTAGTCCTTCAGCTCGACTGTGCCCTCGGCAACGGTCGCCTCGGGGGTCGCGCTGATCGTGCCGACGATGTCGCCGAACACCTTGGCGACGGCCTTCGCCTCATCAGAGCCGACGCCACGCGCGAGCAGCCCGGCGACGGGGATCCTCAGGGCGCTTCCCGCCTCCCGGTCGAGCTTCGACGTCTGGACCTTCGCGGCTCGCTGGGCCATCTTCGCGTCCGACGCGACGACGAACGCGTCGCCGATCAGACCGAAGACGAGCGTGTCGGGTCCGCCGCGCGGGTCCGGGTTCCCGATCTCGTCGCGCAGGCCCGTGATCTCGTAGAGCTCGTCGTCGGGCGTGCCCTCGTCCGACGGCGTCACCTGGATCTGCGCGATCGGACCGCCCGGCACGAGCGGCGCGTCGGGCGCGAGCAGGAGCAGCGCGGTCAGGCCCTCGCCGCCGAGACCCTGAAGGCCGGTGAGAATGTCGGGCAGGAACGGGCGCAGCTTCGGCAGGAGCTCGCGCATGCGCTTGGGGTCGTCGACGCACGAGCGAGCACCGAATCGTTCATCCTCGTCGTCCCGACCGGGTTCGAAGATGCTCACACTCGGACAGTCGAACTGGCGCAGGACCTCGTCCTCGAACTGGATGCCGAGCTCCTTCTCCGCGCGCTCGACCGCCTTGACGAAGCGCGAGTCGGGGAACAGCTCGCGGGTCAGGCGAGCGCCGAACGTCGTCGTGTAGCTCTGGTTGCGCGAGCCGCCGCCGACCGCGTCGTCGACGTCGGGGAGCTCGAGCTCGCCCGCGGGAGCGACCGGCAGATCGCGCTCGGTGAGCTTCTCGCGGTCGGTGACGAGTCGCGCCTTGCCCTGGATCTCGTCGTCGGTGACATCGAGTGCGGCACTGCCGCGGCGCAGCGCGCGCAGGTACGGGATCGCCTCGCGGGCGCTCTCGACGTTCTCCTCTTGGAGCACCAGCTCGGCGAGCGAGAGGTCGCCGGTGGCCAGGACGAGCGGGTCCGCCATGCCGGTGTCGCGCTCGGCCTCGGCGAGCCGCTCGGCGGGGAAGCCCCCGCCGTCCTTCGCCCGATCGAGCGCCGCCTTCAGCTGGTCCTGCCCCGCAGCGAACAGGACTGTCTTCGTCCCGACGACCGCGATCCCGTCGTAGTCGGCGACGTCCGGGTGCCCGGGCACCGGCTTGGGCTTCGCGTCACCGGCGACAGCCTCCACGAGCTTGCGCACGTCGCCCTTCTCGGTCCGGTAGACCGCGGTGAACCCGAGGCCGGGCTCGGTACGGAACTCCTCGGTGGGCTCCAACGATCTGTCGGCCGGCGCGGGCGGGACCACACCGACGACCAGGTGCCCGTCGAGCGCCGGCTCGATGTCGTCCTTGAAGCTCAGGTTCGCAAAGCCCGCCAGCTGCTCGATCCCGTCCTGGGCGGTCTCCGGGATGGCCTTGCGCTCGGGCAGCGGAAGCTGATCGCGGTAGGCCTTGAGCAGCCGCCCGATCAGCGGCTTGACGTCGGCCCAGTTGCCGCCGTCCCAGCGCAGGTCGACCGCGACGACCGAGGACGACTGCGGGTCGAGGTAGCGCAGCTGCTGAGCGGCCGACTCGGCGACGCTCCCCGAGCTGGCGCTCTCCTTGTCGCTCCCGCACCCGGCGAGGAGGACGGCGAACACGGCCACGAGCATGAGCGATCGGGAGACCATTCATCACGTCTTACTCGATCGGGCGGACCGCCGCCAGCGGTTCAGGCGGCGGCGCGAGCGCTCGGCACGTGCCGGATGAACCCCGGAAGCAGCGGTACCACCAGGCGTTTCGTGTACTCGGCGCCCGCGCGGACGGCCAGGCCGCGCGCCGGATCCCACGAGAACCCGTACATCTTCCGCACCTTCTCGGGCAGCAGGCCGACGGTGATCTGGTTGGCCAGCTCGAGCAGCGGACGCGCGGCGAGCGGGACCGGCGGGCTCATGACGATGTCGATCGCGAGGTCCCGGGCGTCGTCGGAGAGGCCGAGGAAGTCGCCGGCGAGCATCGACGCCATGTAGGCCTCGAAGTCCTCGATCGTGTCGGGCAGGTCGTCGTCGGTCAGCGCGAAGTGGTGCCCGACGACCTTGTAGTCCTGCCAGTAGGCGTCGCGCTCGTCGCGGGTGAGCGGCCCGACGTAGCGCTGGTAGACGAGCAGCGCGCTGTCGACGAGCGTCGCGAGGACCCACAGCAGGAGGTCGGGGTCGTCGGCGCGCCACGTCGTGCCGTCGATCTCCCAGGTGACCTTGCGGTGCATCGCGCGGACGCGCTTCGTCAACCGGTCGGCGCGGTCGCGCGGGCCGAAGAGGATCGCGTCCATGACCGCGGCGGTCCGGTTGAGCCGGCCGTACGGGTCGTCGAGCGCGCTCGTGTGCGCGAAGAACCCTTCGAACGCGATCGGGTGCGTGGCCTGCAGCAGCAGCGCACGCGGACCGCTCAGGGCGACCGCGTACTCGCGGTGCACGCGGTACAGCATCGAGTCTTCGGTGAAGTACGTCTCCGGGGTCATCGCAGGCACTTCCGAGGGTACGGTCGATGATCGTGGATCGACCACCGCAGCGCGCCCGATTCGCCACCGCGTGTCTCGTCGCAGCCGGCGGCCTGCTCGTCCTCGCCCTGCTCGCCCCGTGGCGGCGGTTGGAAACCGTCGTCTACTTCGGCGCGATCGACCGGATCGGTGCCGAGCTCGCCGCGAGCAGCGAACCGGGCTGGGAGCGGATCGCGGCCGTGCTCGGGCTGCGCGACGACCCGCTCGATGCGGCCGTTGATCCGGGCGTCGACACGTGGAGCCTGGGCGAGGCGCCGCTCCTCGCGGCGGCAGCGGCAGCGTTCGCGCTCACCGGCGCGGCGCTGCGCCGCTGGACGGGGACGGCCGGCCCGCCCCGCGACCTGCGAACGGGTGCGCTCGTCCTCGCGGCGGCCGTGCTGGCCGGCTCGCTGTTCGCGCCGTGGTCGACGCTCGGACGGGGCGGGCTCGACGCGTGGTTCACGCTGCGCTTCGCCGACGTCGCCATCGTGGCGGTCGCCGTCGCGCTGATCTTCGCGGCCGTCGCGCCGCGGCTGCGCGTTCCCGCCGCGGTCCTCGCCGTGCTCGCCGCGGTCGCCGTCCTGCTCGACGACCCGACCGACGACGTCTTCCCCGACATGAGCTACGCGTGGGGCGCCGCCGTCGCTCTGGCCGCGGGAGTCGTGGCGCTGATCGCCCTGCTGCGGCCGGATCGCCGTCGTACGCTGTGAGGCATGCCAGCTGCCGCGTACTCAGGGAAGGAATGCGTCTGTCAGTTCAAGCGCGGGATCTGTGACCAGACCTGCGTCAAGGACATGCTGGACACGCCGTTCTACATCGCGTGCCTCAAGCTCAAGGGGCGCCCGTGCAAGGTGATCGGCGGGGGCGCGCTCGGGCTCGAGAAGACCGAGGGCCTGCTCGCGTGCGGCGGCGACGTCACGGTCATCTCCCCGGAGGTGCTGCCCGAGGTCGAGCAGCTCGCCGCCGAGGGCTCGATCGGCTGGGAGCAGCGCGAGTACGCCGGCAGGAGCGACCTCGACAAGACGTTCATCGTCATCGCCTGCACCGACGACACCGACGTGAACATCGGCATCTACGACGACGCCGAGGAGCGGGCGATGCTCGTCAACATCGTCGACGTCCCGCCGCTGTGCAACTTCATCCTCCCGGCGATCGTGCGCACCGGCCCGCTGGCCATCGCGATCTCGACCGCGGGCGCGAGCCCGGCGCTGGCCAAGCGGATGAAGCGCGAGATCTCCGAGCTGTTCGGCGAGGAGTACGCGCGGCTGGCCGTGCTGCTCAACGACGCCCGCGGGTGGGCGAAGGGCACGCTGCCGACCTACCAGGACCGCAAGGTCTTCTTCGAGTCGATCGTCAACGGCGACCCGGACCCGATCGAGCTCCTGCGCGCCGGAGACGAGCGAGCGGTCGTCGATCTCATCGACGCCGCCCGCCGCGTCCACACGCCGGCCTAGGCGCTAATGAGCGGGGGCCTCTCCTGAGGCTTCCTTGTCGCGCAGCCGCTTGTCCACGAGCGCGTAGACGAGCGCGAACGGCAGGACGACGACCGGAACGACCCAGCCCTCGGCACCGATGATGAGCGGTGCGATGAACGAGGCCGCTAGGACCCCGCCGATGATCCAGTACGCCAGTGCAGTCGGAGCAGTCATCCCTCTGCCGTACCCCACGGATTCCGCCGCCGGTGTGACCGCTCTCACAGGTCGCGGGGTACCTGGCGCGGACGGAGCGTCATGCTGTCGGATCGATGGACGAACGCCTCACGCACCTCGACGAGCACGGCAACGCGACGATGGTCGACGTCGGCGCGAAGGCTGTCACCGAGCGCCGCGCCGTGGCCCGTGCGACCGTCCGGATGAGCCCGGCCACCGCGCAGGCCGTCGTCGACGGCGACGCGCCGAAGGGCGACGTGCTCGGCACCGCGAAGCTCGCCGGGATCATGGCCGCCAAGCGCACCGACGAGCTCATCCCGCTGTGCCACTCGCTCCCGCTCTCGTTCGCGGGCGTGGAGGCGGAGGTCGACACCGCGACCGGCACGGTCACGCTGACCGCGGAGGCGCGCACCGCGGCGAAGACCGGCGTCGAGATGGAGGCGCTGACCGCCGCCTCTGTCGCCGCGCTGACCGTGTACGACATGGTCAAGGGCATCGAGAAGGGCGTGGAGATCGCCGAGGTCGTCCTGGTGACGAAGACCGGCGGCAAGTCGGGCGACTGGCAAAGGTCCGAGACCTTCTAGAACGCCGGGCGTTTCAGGTGCATGACACTTCGCACCCTGATCCCCCTCGCGGCCCTCGCGGCCGCGTTCGGCGTGACCCCCGCGGTCGCGTCGGCTGACACCCTGCTCGCCCCCACCCCGGCCGGCTCGCAGAACCTGACCTCCAACGGCGGCTGGATGGCGTGGGCCCAGCCCAACCAGCCCGCCGGCAGCGGCTTCCGCCTCGTCGTGCGCGCGCCCGACGGCACCGTCACCACGCCGGACATCCCGGTGTTCGAGGAGGTGCCCGACCCCTCGATCGGCTCCACGACCCCCGCGGCGGCCGGCCGCCGGCTGATCGCCACCTACACCCGCGACGGCGACGTCTACACGTACGACCTCGCCGGCGGCGTCGAGACCCGCGTCGCGGGCGCCTCGAGCGGCGCCGTGGAGCGCTCCGCCGACGTCGTCTACGGCACGTTCGCGTTCGTGCGCGCCAACGGCAAGCGTCCCGGCATCTACACGTGGTCGGCGAAGAAGGGCGCGCGGCGCATCAGCGCCGACGTCCCGCGCGAGCTCGCGTTCAACGGCACCCGCGTCGCGTACGCGCTCGGCAACAGCGTGATCATCCGGCGCGTGTCGGGCGAGGGCCAGGTCGCGCGGATCCGCAACGCCGCACGTCCCGAGAGCATCCTGCTCACCCGCTACCGCGCCAGCTGGCTCGTCGGCGACGACGCGTACAAGACCAACGCGTTCGGCCCGTCCGGCCGTCCCGACGCGGCGACGCAGGCGATCAAGGGCAGCCGCCCGATCGACGGCGCGACCTCGATCGCGTTCGGCAGGGGCGACCGCGTCTCGCTGGCGCTCGACGCCGAGGGCGTCAAGCGCCTGGACCCGACGCCGTTCGGCAGCTCGGGCTAGCCTCCGCGGCGGTTTGCGTACCGCCGTCCTGACCATCAGCACCCGCGTCTCGCGCCGTGAGGCCGACGACGCGTCCGGCCCCCTCCTCGCCGAACTGGCGGAGGGGGCCGGCTGCGACGTGCAGGCGATGGAGGTCGTCCCCGACGACTACTCGCTCATCGAGGATCGCCTGCATCACTTCGTCGACGACGGGATGGACCTCGTGTTCACCACCGGCGGGACGGGGTTCACGCCCGACGACATCACGCCGGAGGCGACCCGCGCGGTGATCGAGCGCGACGCGCCCGGGTTTGCCGAGGCCATGCGCTCCGAGTCGATGAAGGCGACGCCGATGGGCATCCTCAGCCGCGGCGTCTCGGGGATCGCCGGGCGGACGCTGATCGTGAACTTCCCGGGGTCGCCGAAGGCCGTCCGGGAGCTCTTCCCAGTCGTCGCGCCGACGCTCTCCCACGTGACCGCCACACTTCGTGGCGATGGCCGACATTGAGCTGGCCGGCCTTGCGCGTGCCTACGGCGAGCGCGTGGCCCTGGCCGACGTCACGCTGACGCTCGACGCCGGCGCCACGCTCGTCGTCTTCGGGCCCAACGGCGCGGGCAAGTCGACGCTCCTGCGGATCCTCGCGACGTTGCTGCGCCCGCACGCGGGGACGGCACGGATCCTGGGCAAGGAGCTGCCGCGCGAAGCGTGGGCGGTCCGCGGGAGCGTCGGGTTCCTCGGCCACGACCCGCTGCTCTACCGCGAGCTCAGCGCGCGCGAGAACCTGCGCTTCCACGCGCGGCTGCACGGTGTCGCCACCGAGCGCATCGCCGAGCTGCTGTCCATCACCGGGCTCGAGCGCCGCGCCGACGACCCGGTCCGCCAGCTCAGCCGGGGCCTCGTGCAGCGCGTCGCCGTCTGCCGCGCGGTGCTGCACGACCCGAAGGTCCTCCTGCTCGACGAGCCGCGCGCCAACCTCGACCCGGGCTCGGTCGATCTCGTCGAGCCGCTGATCGGCCGCGCGTCGGGACGCACGCGTGTCGTCACGAGCCACGACCCGCGCGGCGGCCTGGCCGAGGCCGACGTCGCGCTCGGGCTGCGCGCCGGGCGTCCCGAGGTGCTGGCGCCCGCGGCCGGCGTGACGGCGGACGAGATCGGCGCGCTGTACCGATGATGCGCGCGGTGGGAGCGGTGCTGCGCAAGGACCTGCGCGTCGAGCTGCGCACGTTCGAGTCGATCCCGGCGATGACGCTCTTCACGGTCACGACGTTCGTGCTCTTCCACTTCAGCCTGGACCGCTCGTCGCTCGACGGCGACCTCGCGTCCGGCGTGCTGTGGGTGACGCTGCTGTTCGCGGCGGTGCTCGGCCAGAACCGGCTCTTCGTCGCCGAGGAGGAGCAGGGCGGCTTCGACGGGTTCCTCATGGCGCCGGTGGACCGCACGGCGCTCTTCGTGGCCAAGGCGACCGCGCTGTTCGCGTTCCTGACGATCGTCGAGCTCGTCGCCGTCCCCGCATTCGCGATCCTGCTGCTGGGACCGTCGCCCTGGGACGCCATCCCCGAGCTCGTGGCGGTCCTGCTGCTCGCCAACGCGGGGATCGCGGTCATCGGGACGCTCGTGGCCGGGATCGCGGTGCGCACCCGCGCGCGGGACCTCATCGGGCCGCTGCTGACGCTGCCCCTCCTCGTGCCCGTCGTGCTCGCCGCATCGGAGGCCACTGCGCCGCTTCTGGCCGCCGACGGCGCGCAGGCGCTCCCCGGACGCTGGGTTGCGGTGCTCGCGATCTATGATCTGCTCATGGGCCTCGTCGCCTACGGGGTGTTCGACTTCCTCCTGGAGGACTAGCAGTGCGGTCCCTCGCCCTCGCCACCGTCTTGACCCTCACGGGAGCCTTCGCGCTCGCGGCGTTCTACGCGCCCGAGGACGCCGACCAGGGCGTCATCCAGAAGATCTTCTACGTCCACGTCCCGATGGGGATCGTCGCGCTGATCGGCTTCGTGATCGGCGGGATCTTCGCCGTGCAGCACCTCCGCACACGAAACCGGATCTGGGACCTGCGCTCGTATGTGGCAATCCATCTCTCGCTGATCCTCGCCGTCGGCGTGCTGATCACCGGGTCGATCTGGGCCCGCGGGTCGTGGGGATCGTGGTGGGTCTGGGAGGAGCCGATGCTCGTCTCGTTCCTCATCGTGTTCCTGCTCTACGCCACCTACCAGCCCCTGCGGTTCTCGATCGAGGACCCCGAGCGCCAGTCGCGCTACGCGAGCGTGTTCGCGATCGTCGCGGGCGCGTTCGTGCCGATCAACTTCGCTGCCGTGCGGATGGCCGACAGCTTCATCCACCCGCGCACGCTCGGCACGACGACCGGCGGGATGCCCGGCGAGATGATGCTGACCTTCCTCGTCGCGCTCGTCGGGATGGGCCTCTTGTTCGCGACGCTCTACCGCTACGAGCTGGCGGCCAAGCAGACGCGGTTCCGCGTGCGCGCGCTCAAGCGCCGGCTCGCCGGTGACGAGGACGCTCCGTACGCGACCGGTCGCAGCGCCGTCCCGCAGGTGGCCGGCCCGTGAACGAGTACGTCGCCGCCGCGTACCTCGTGTTCCTCGCGCTCATCCTGATCTACGTCGTGATCATGGCCGTGCGCCAGACGCGCCTCGAGAAGGATCTGGCTGAGATCGCCGAGCTTGTGGAACGCCGGGCTGTCGTGAGCGCCAGCGAACGAGAGCCAGAGCGGGTCCTGAGCGCCAGCGAAGGAACCCGCCCGTGAGCGGGGTCCTGCTCCTCGGCATCTCGCACAAGACCGCTCCGGTCGCCGTGCGGGAGCGCCTCGCGTTCACCGACGCACAGCTGCCGGCCTTCCTGCAGGAGCTCGTCGCCGACGACTCGATCCGCGAGGCCGTCGCGATCTCGACCTGCAACCGCACCGAGCTCTACCTCGTCGTGAGCGACCCGGTCGAGGCCGAGAGCGCCGCGCTGGGCGCGCTGGCGCGGCGCGCCGGGATCCGCCCGACCGCGCTCGCCGACGTCGTCTACGCGCCGCGCAACTGCGACGCCGCGCGGCAGCTCTTCCGCGTCTGCTCGGGCCTCGAGTCGATGATCGTCGGCGAGGCCGAGGTGCAGGGTCAGGTGCGGCGCGCGCACGAGGCGGCGATCGCCGCCGGCACCGACGGGCCGCTCGTCAACCGGCTGTTCAACGCGGCGCTGCGGACCGGCGGGCGTGCCCGCGCGGAGACGACGATCGGCGCCGGCGGCGCCTCGGTCTCGTCGGTCGCGGTCGACCTCGCCGGCGAGGCGCTCGGCGGCCTGGCGAACCGCCACGTCGTGATCATCGGCGCGGGCGAGACGGCCGAGCTCACCGCGGCGGCGCTCGCCGCCAAGGGCGTCACGACGATCTTCGTGGCCAACCGCCACGCCGACCGGGCGCGGTCGCTCGCCGGCCGGTTCGGCGGCGACGTCGTCGCGCTGGATCGCCTGCCCGAGCAGCTCGAGCACGCCGACATGGTCGTCGCCTCGACCGCATCGCCGCACGCGATCGTCGGCGCCGAGGAGCTCGCGCTCGTCATGGAGCTGCGCCGTGGCCGCCCGCTGCTCTTGCTCGACATCGCCGTCCCGCGCGACGTCGAGGCCGCGTGCGCGGACATCGACGGCGTCACGCTCGTCGACATGGACGGGCTCCAGCAGGTCGTCGCGCGCAACATCGAGGTCCGCACCGCCGAGGCGCAGCGCGTCGAGGCGATCGTCGAGGACGAGCTGACGCGCTTCGCGTCGTGGCTCTCGTCGCTCGACGCGGTCCCGACGATCCGCGCGCTGCGCGAGCACGGCGACGCGATCGTCGAGCAGGTGCTGGCTGAGAACGCGGGCCGGTGGGAGGGCGCGTCGCCCCGCGACCTCGCGCGGATCGAGGCGATCGCCAAGGCCGTGATGAGCCGCCTGCTGCACGAGCCGACGATCCGCCTGAAGAGCGTCGGCCACGGCCGCCAGCAGCTCGCCCGCGAGCTGTTCGGCATCGACGAGGGCACCGCCGACGTCGTGAGCGAGCAGGACAACGTCCGCTCGCTGCGCCGCCAGGCGTGAGGATCGCCACCCGCGGCAGCGCGCTCGCGCTGGCGCAGGCTCGCTGGGTCGCCGACCAGCTCGACGCTCGGACGTCGCTCGTGGAGATCGTGACGTCGGGCGACCTCCGTCGTGACGTCGACGACAAGCGCGAGTGGATCCTCGAGCTCGAGGAGGCGCTGCTGCGCGGCGATGCCGACCTCGCGGTGCACTCGGCCAAGGACGTGCCGGTGGAGATCGCGGCCGGGCTGTCGCTGGTGGCGTCGCCCGTCCGCGCGGACCCGCGCGACGTGCTCGTCGGCGCGTCGTCGCTGGATGCGCTGCCGTCCGGTGCGCGGGTCGGGACGTCGTCGCTGCGGCGCGAGGCGCAGCTCCGCGCTCTGCGGCCGGATCTCTCGGTCGTCGAGCTGCGCGGGAACGTCGACACGCGGCTGCGCAAGCTCGCCGATGGCGAGGCGGACGCGATCGTGCTGGCGGCGGCGGGCTTGGAGCGGCTCGGTCGCTCTGACGAGGCCTCCGCGTACCTCGATTCGATGGTGCCGGCCGCGGGGCAGGGCACGCTGGTGATCGAGGCACGGACGGACAACAGCGCCGTGACGGAGGTGATCGAATCGCTCCGGGACCCCCGCGCGGAGGAGGCTCTTCTGGCCGAGCGAGCTGTGGTCGCGACGCTCGGCGCCGACTGCAAGAGCGCGGTCGGCGTCCATGCGACCCACACCGCGCCCCAGGGGGAGCTCCTCGAGGCCGCGGACACCACGTCCTCGCTGATCGTCGTCAGGGCCTGGGTCGGCACGCGAGACGGCTCCGCCTGGCTCAGCGATGAGCTCGCGGGTGCTGACCCCGTTGAGGTGGGCAACGAGGTCGGTCGCAGGCTGCTGAGCGCAGGCGCCAGAGATCTTCTCGACGCCGAGGAGGCCGCAGTCGCGCCGCCGGCGCGCGACGGCGCGTCTCCGGGACCGGACGCGTGACCGGCTTCGTCTACCTCGTCGGCGCCGGCCCCGGAGACCCGGGGCTGCTGACCGCACGGGCGATCGAGCTCATCGGCCGCGCCGACGTCGTCCTCTACGACAAGCTCATCCCGCGCGAGGCGCTCGGGTTCGCCCCCGAGGGCGCGGAGCTCGTCGACGTCGGCAAGATCGGCGGCGGCCCGCAGGTCCCGCAGGAGGAGACCGAGCGGCTCATCGTCGACCACGCGCGGGCCGGCCGCACGGTGGTGCGGCTGAAGGGCGGCGACCCGTTCGTGTTCGGGCGCGGCGGCGAGGAGGCGCAGCGGCTGCTCGCGGCGCGGATCCCGTTCGAGGTCGTCCCCGGCGTGACGAGCGGCATCGCCGCTCCGGCATACGCGGGCATCCCGGTCACGTTCCGCGGCGCCGCGAGCGCGGTGGCGTTCGTGACCGGCCACGAGGACCCGGCGAAGCCCGAGACAGCGATCGACTGGGACGCGCTCGCGCGGTTCCCGGGGACGCTCGTCTTCTACATGGGCGTGCGGCAGCTGCCGCGGATCGCGGCGAAGCTCATCGACGCCGGGCGTCCCGCCGACCAGCCCGCGGCGATCGTCGATCGCGGGACGTTCCCCGAGCAGCGGTCGCTGGCCGCGACGCTCGAGGCGCTGCGCGAGCGCGCCGCCGGGGCGGGCATCGGCGCGCCGGCGATCACCGTGATCGGCGAGGTCGCCGGGCTGCGCGACGAGCTCGGCTGGTTCGAGCGGCGGCCGCTCACCGGCAGGACCGTCGTCGTCACGCGCGCCCGCGCCCAGGCCAGCGCGCTCGCCGCGCGGCTGCGGGAGTTCGGCGCGCAGGTCGTCGAGGCTCCGGCGATCCGCACCGAACCCCTGCCGGTCACCGTCCCTGCGATCTAGCGCTACGACCTCATCTGCGTGACCTCGCCCAACGGCGCGGACCGGCTGCTCGACGAGGTCCGCGACGCGCGGGCGCTCGCCGGTCCGGTCATCGCGGCGATCGGGCCGGGCACCGCGCGGGCGCTGCGCGCCCGCGGCATCGAGGCCGACGTCGTCCCAGAGCGCGCGGTCGCCGAGTCGCTGCTCGAGGCGCTGCGCGACACCCCGGTGTCGCGCGCGCTCATCGCGCGCGCCGAGGAGGCGCGCGACGCGCTCGACGCCGGGCTGCGCGAGCGCGGCGCCGAGGTCGACGTCCTCGCGCTCTACCGCACGGTCGCCGCGCCGATCGCCGACGCCCCGCAGTCCGCCGACTACGTGACGTTCACGAGCGCGTCGTCGGTGCGGTCGTTCCTCGAGTCCGCTCACCTCCCGGACGGAGCCCGCACCGTGTCGATCGGCCCGGCGACGAGCGCCGCGCTCCGCGAGGCCGGTCGAGAGCCCGACGTCGAGGCGGAGGTCCACACGCCCGACGGGCTCGTCGAGGCGCTGCTCGCCGACGCCGCGGGGTAGGGCGCGGGTGTGCCATCCCGCCGATCGGTCCTCCTCGCCCAGGGCGTCTACTACGCCGCCACCGGTGTCGCGCCGTTCGTCTCGCGGCGTGCGTTCGAGGCGGTGACCGGGCCGAAGAGCGAGTGGTGGCTCGTGCAGACGGTCGGCGTCGTCGTCACCGCCGTCGGGGGCGGGCTCATCTCGGCCGCGGCGAACGAGCGCGACACGCCCGAGATCGTCGCGATCGCCGCGGGCACCGCGGTCGGGCTCGGCGCTATCGACGTCTTCTACGCCGCGAAGGGCCGGATCGCGCGGTCGTACTTCGCCGACGCGGCGATCGAGGCGGCGTTCCTCGCCGCGCTCGCTACCGCCCGGCGCTGAACTCGGTCGCGACGGCGTCGAAGCGCTCGGACCGCATCGCGGCGCGCAGGACGCGGGCGGCGCGCGGGAAGCGCCTCAGGCGGAACGGGCCAGCGGGGTTCTCGCCCTGGTTGTAGACGAGCATCCGCACGCGGTCGTGCGACCGCACCCACGCGACGAGCCGGCGCGCGAACCCTGCGTCGTCGCCGCCCCACATCGCGTACTCGCCGAACGCGAACGGCCGGCGCTCGCCTACGGCGAAGCGCCGGTAGAACGGCTCGAGGAAGTGGAAGTTCGGAAAGCGCGAGTAGAAGCTCGTCGAGACCCAGTCGACGTACGCGCGCCCGGGCCAGAACCGCTCCGGTCGCAGCGCCGCGATCATCGGCGAGCCGCCCGTCATCGGCGACCACAGGAAGGCGACCTGCGGCCTCGGGAGGTCTCCGCCGGCGCGCAGCGGCGGCAGGCCGAGCGACCGCAGCCGCGCGTCGATCGCGCTCGCGCTCCCGCCGCGCACGATCGTCACCGTCCGCCGCCACGCCGCCCGGAACCGCGCGGCGCCGTGGTCGGCGCCGCGGGCGCGGCCGTCGCACCCGTGCGACGAGTACGCGAGATCGCAGTTGTTCATCTCGGCCAAGAGCCGCAAATAGACCGGCGTGCCGTGCTCGGCCAGTGCGCGGTTGAGCCGCACGAGGTACGCGTCGCCGTCGCCGCGCGCGATCGCGCCCGGAGAGATGCGGCCCGGCGCGTGCTGGGCGGCGGCGGTGCTGAGGTGGAGCATCACGCGCGTCCGGGCGCCGGCGGAGCGGTCGAGCGCGTACCCGAACCCGTCGCCCCAGCGGATCCAGTGCTGCCAGACCGCGGTCGCCCGTCCCGTCCGCGCCGTGAAGTCGTCGACCGACCGGCCCGATGCCACGCCGTGCCAGACCTTCCCCGCGGGTGGCAG
>CADCVT010000277.1 GCA_902806215.1 uncultured Solirubrobacteraceae bacterium
TACAAGCGCTACGCGGTCGGCTCGTTCGCGCCGACGGCGGTCGCCTGGGGCCGCGACAACCGCACGTGCTCGATGCGCGTCGTCGGCCACGGCGGGTCGCTGCGCGTCGAGAACCGGGTGGGCGGCGCGGACCTGAACCCGTACCTGGCGATCGCCGCGATGATCGCCTCGGGGCTGCACGGGATCGACGAGGGGCTCGAGCTCGAGCCGGCGTTCGCCGGCAACGCGTACGAGTCCGACAAGCCGCACGTCCCCAGGACCCTCCTCGAGGCGCGCGACCTGTTCGCCGGCAGCCCGGTGGCCAAGGCCGCGTTCGGCGAGGAGGTCGTCGCCCACTACGTGAACATGGCCGACGTCGAGCTCAACGCCTTCCACGCGGCGGTCACCGACTGGGAGCGCTTCCGCGGCTTCGAGCGCCTGTAGGCGGGCCTCCGACCGGTGGTCCATTGACTTGCAAAGCGCCATCCGCTTAGGCTCGCGCCGCAGACCTTTTCTGAGGGAGGACGGGAATGGCCGTATCAACGGGCGAGCGCGGGGGCGGGCCGCCGGTCAAGAAGACCGACGAGGAACGCCTCGCCGAGCTTGGCTACAAGCAGGACCTCAAGCGTGCGTGGAGCGGGTTCTCGAACTTCGCGATCTCGTTCACGATCATCTCGGTCCTCGCGGGCTGCTTCACGACGTACGGCCAGGGCTGGAACAACGGCGGGCCCATCGCGATCTCGTGGGGCTGGCCGATCATCTGCGGCCTCATCCTCTTCATCGCCTGGTCGATGTCCGAGCTCGTCTCGGCCTATCCGACGGCCGGCGGCATCTACTGGTGGGCGTCCGAGCTCGGCGGCAAGACGTGGGGCTGGTTCACCGGCTGGTTCAACCTCGTCGGCCTCATCGGCGTCGTCGCGTCGGTCGACTACGGCGCCGCGACGTTCCTCAACGCGGTGCTCGGGCTCTACGGCGTGGACGTGCTCGGGATGAACTTCGGCGACGACGCCTCCATCCTCGGCGAGACGTTCATCCTGTTCGTGCTGATCCTGACGCTGCACGCGCTGGTCAACATCTTCTCGTCGCCGCTCGTCGCGCTCTTCAACAACATCTCCGTCTGGTGGCACGTCGGCGGCGTCGCGGTCGTCATCGCGATCCTCGTCTTCGTCCCCGACAACCACCAGAGCCTCGACTTCGTCTTCACCGAGCGCATCAACAACTCGGGCTTCAACGGCGGCGAGCTCGGGGGCGGCATGTTCTGGCTCTACGTCCTCCCGCTCGGGTTCCTGCTGACGATGTACACGCAGACCGGCTACGACGCGTCGGCGCACGTCTCCGAGGAGACCCACGGGGCCTCCGAGGCGGCGGCCAAGGGGCTGTGGCGCTCGGTGTTCTGGGCGGCGGTCTTCGGCTGGTTCGTCCTGCTCGCCTTCACGTTCGCGGCGACCGACGTCAAGGCGGTCAACGAGGGCGGCGGCACGGTGTTCGCGATCTTCGAGAGCTCGCTGACCACCGCGTGGGCGAAGGCGATCCTCATCATCGCGGTGATCGGCCAGCTGTTCTGCGGCATGGCCGGCCTCACCAGCGCCTCGCGCATGTGTTACGCGTTCTCGCGCGACCGGGCCATCCCGGGCTGGAAGATCTGGACGCGCCTGAACCACCACCGCGTGCCCGCGTACGCGGTGCTCTTCATGGCGTTCTGGGCGCTCGTCGTGACGATCCCGGCCCTGTGGGACCCGACCGGCAACCAGATCCCGACGGCGTTCTTCGCGGTCGTGTCGATCACCGTCATCGGCCTCTACATCGCCTACGTGATGCCGGTGTTCCTGCGCTGGCGCAAGGGCGACTCGTGGGAGCCCGGCCCGTGGAACCTCGGCAAGAAGTACAAGTGGGTCAACCCGATCGCGGTGATCTGGGTGATCCTCATGGTGATCATCTTCTCGCTGCCGTTCACGCCGGCGGGGATGCCGTTCAACCTCGAGTCCGACGACGTGCCGTTCGACTGGAACGCCGTGAACTACGCGCCGATCGCGGTGGCGGTCGTGCTGGGTGCCGTCGGCATCTGGTGGCTCGTCAGCGCCCGCCACAAGTTCACCGGCCCGGTCCGGACCATCGAGTTCGACGACACCGGCCGCGTCATCGACGAGAAGCCGATCGACTGACGTGACCGAGACGCTCAGGGTCATCGAGCCCGCCACGGAGGCGGTGCTCGAGGAGGTTCCGCGCGCCGGCGTCGAGGATGCCGACGCGGCGGTCGCGCGTGCGCGCAAGGCGTTCCCGGCGTGGCGGGACGTCGCGCCGGCCGACCGGTCCCGGCTGCTGCACCGCCTCGCGAACCGGATCGAGTCCGAGCACGAGGCGCTGTCCGTGCTCGAGGCGCGCAACGCCGGCAAGCCGATCGGCGACGCGCGCGGCGAGATGGGGATGGTCGTCGACACGTTCCGCTACTACGCCGGCATGCCGGAGCGGATCCTCGGCGACACGATCCCGGTCGCGGGCGGGCAGGCGATCACCCTGCGCGAGCCGCTCGGCGTCGTCGCGCTGATCACGCCGTGGAACTTCCCGCTGACGATCGCGTCGTGGAAGATGGCGCCGGCGCTGGCGGCGGGCAACACGGTCGTGCTCAAGCCCGCCGAGCTGACGCCGCTGACCGCGCTGCGCTTCCAGGAGCTCGCGAACGAGATCCTCCCCGAGGGCGTCGTCAACGTCGTCGTCGGGCGCGGCTCGGACGTCGGCGCGGAGCTCGTCGAGCACCCCGACGTGGCGAAGGTCGCGTTCACCGGCTCGACCGCGGTCGGGCGCTCGATCATGCGCGGCGCGGCCGAGACCATCAAGCGCGTGACGCTCGAGCTCGGCGGCAAGTCGGCCAACGTCGTCTTCGCCGACGCCGACCTGGAGAAGGCGGCGGCCGCCGCGCCCGGCGCGGTGTTCGGCAACGCCGGACAGGACTGCTGCGCGCGGTCGCGGATCCTCGTCGAGCGCTCGGCGCTGGACCGGTTCA
>CADCVT010000278.1 GCA_902806215.1 uncultured Solirubrobacteraceae bacterium
ATTCTCCCCGGTTCAACGGGACGCTCCCGCGCTCGTTCGACGCCGAGGGCGTCCCGAAGGCGCCGCTGCCGCTCATCCAGGACGGCGTCGCCCACAACGTCGTCCACGACAGTCGCTCGGCGGCGATCGCCGGCGGCGGCGCACGCTCCACCGGCCACGCGATCGCTCCCGGCGGGTCGCCGCACGGGCCCCTGCCCACGAACCTCGTGCTGATCGGCGGCGGCGCGGCCGACGAGGACGAGCTCGCGGCGCCGATCGAGCGCGGCATCTACGTCAACCGCTTCTGGTACGTCAATCCGGTGTCGGCGAAGGAGACGCTCCTGACCGGCGTCACGCGCGACGGGACGTTCCTCATCGAGGACGGCGTGATCAGCCGGCCGCTGCGCGACGTGCGGTTCACCGACACCGCCCTGGGGGTGCTCGACCGCGTCCAGGCCCTCGGCGTCCAGCCGAGCCTCGTCAGCGAGGCCGACTTCTACGGACGCCGGTTCGCCAGCGGAGTCGTGTGCCCGCCGCTGCGCGCGTCCGGGCTGCGGATCACCGGCGGCGCCTGACCCCTCAGCGGGGCCGCTGGAACGTCCAGATCGCCTGGTGGTGGATCCGCCCCTTGGACGCCGGGAACGTCCAGCCGCGGTTCCGGATGAAGTTGTTCGTCACCGCGACGATGAACGCGACGAGGTTGACGACGTAGCCCTGACGCCCACCAGGGCCGAAGCGCAGCAGCTCGAGCCAGTTCTCGGTCTGGCCCATCGCGCGCAGCACCCGCTGGGCGAGCGGCGCGGTCAGGCGCTCTGCGGCCTCCCCGCCGGGGGGCACGTGGACGTTGAGGGTCTCTTCCGTCGCCGGCCCCGTCATCGGCAGGGTCCGGCGTCGGCTCCAGCACCGGGCCGACGGTGCAGGGTAGGGTGCGCCGCCATGGTGGAGCTGCCCGCGGGGTTCGAGGTCGGCCACTGGACGGATCTCGCAGGCGGGACCGGCTGAACGGTCGTGCTTGCGCCCGACGCCACCGTTGCCTCAGGCGAGGTCCGCGGCGGCGGCCCGGGCACGCGCGAGACCGATCTCCTCTCCCCCGCCGCGGGCACCCGGTCCGTCCACGCCGTCCTGCTCACCGGCGGCAGCGCGTTCGGGCTGGCGGCCGCCGACGGTGTCGTGTCGTGGCTCGAGGCGCGCGGCCGCGGCTACCGCACGCGGCTCGGCCACCTCGTCCCGCTGGTGCCGGCCGCGGTGATCTTCGACCTGCCGCTCGGCGACCCGGACGCGCGTCCGGGCCCGGAGCAGGGTGCCGCGGCGTGCGACGCCGCCACGCGGACGCCGGCGCGCGGCACGGTCGGGGCAGGTACGGGAGCGGCGGTGGGCAAGCTGCTCGGGCCCGGCGGCTGGACCAAGGGCGGCGTCGGCCTCGCCGGCGGGCGCGTCGGCGATGCCACCGTCGCGGCGCTGGCGGTCGTCAACGCGTTCGGGGACGTGCTCGCCGAGGACGGGACGGTGCTGGCCGGGCCCCGGCGCGACGGCGGGTTCGTCTCGACGGTCGAGCTGCTGCGCACCGGCGACATCCCCGAGATCAGCGCGCGCGAGGCGACGACGCTCGTCTGCGTGATGACCGACGCGGCGCTGACGAAGACCGACGCATGGCTGCTCGCGCGAGCCGCGAACACCGGCGTCGCGAGGGCTGTCGACCCAGCGCACACCGCGGTCGACGGAGACGCGGCCTACGTCCTAGCCGCGGGCAAGGCCGAGGCAGACCCGCTCGCGCTAGCGGCGGTCGTTCCCCACGTCGTCGCGGCCGCCATCCGAGACGGAGTCCGCACCGCGACGTCACTACACGGATGTCCCGCTGTCTGAGGTCGAGATCGTCGTGGCTGAGTGGTGCCGCGGAGCAGGCACAGTGCGCTAGCACGGGCCTGTTTCGTGGCGCCGCTCAGGCGCGGCGAGGTCGCCCTCAGACCTTGATCAGGATGATCGAGTTGATGGCCCAGAGGACGCCGAAGAAGACGGTCCACCGGTTGAGGTTGCGCTCCACGAGCGAGCCGCCGCCGAAGGGGCCCGAGCCGGTGCCGACGCCGAAGGCGCCCGACAGGCCGGCGTCCTTGCCCGAGTGCATGAGCACCAGGAAGATCACGGCGAACGACAGGGCCACCTGCACGGCTGAGAGGATGTTGTCCAGCATCGGGGCGAGATTCTAGCTGCCGTCTAGCTGTCCAGGTCGTCGAGCTGCCGGAGGATCACGACGGCCTCCGCCCGGAGCTGCCGGTCGAGCGCCTTGAAGTCGCCCTCGGTGAGCTTTCCGGTGCGCCGATCGAGCTCGAGCTCGCGGATCTCGCGGTACTTCGCGTCCCGCGCCGCCTCGAGTGTGTCGCGCTCGATGTCCTCGGCGTCGTCGACCGCCCGCGCCCCGGCGCGCAGCGGCGAGGCGACCACCCAGACGACAAGCGCCAGGACGGCGATGACCAGCAATGGCTCCACGCCGAAGGAGGCTAGGAGGCGGGGCGCTACGCGCGGCCGAGGTCCTGCGCGACCCGCGCGTGCGCACGGGCGGTGGCCTTGCGGCGCGCGGCGTCGGGCGCGGGCCACAGGGCGAGGATCCCGCCGATGACCGAGATGATCGCGCCGAGCCAGATCCACGACACGAGCGGCGACGCGATCAGGCGGAACGTCCCGACGGGCGGGCGCTCGTTCAGCAGCCCGATGAAGCGCCCGAGCACGGTGAACTGCTCCTCCGGCGGCCGGTTCGCGACCTCCTTGTCGAGCGCCTGGACGTACTTCTGGATGACCTCCTGGTCGGGCTGGTAGGCCGCCCAGAAGTCGCGGGTCAACCCGGCGTGGAGCGCGATCTCGCTCGTCGACTCGCCCTCGAAGTACCGGCCGACCGGCCCGAGCTTCGGGTCGGTCGACGGGAAGTAGCGGCGCTCGGTCGTCGCCCGGAACGGCTCGCCGCCGTCGCGCTGGATCCTCAGCACGGCGCCGATGCGGATCGCCTCGAGCTGCCCGGCCTCCTCGGCCACGCCGGCGAGCGGCTTCTCGTACGTGACGGTGTAGTCGCCGATCCGCGTCGACTTGCCCGGCGTGAGCTGCGCGTCGCGGGTGTGCTCGAGCGCCGACGACGCGGCGACGCCGGCGAACAGCAGCGCCATGCCGACGTGGACGACGTAGCCGCCGTAGCGCCTGCGGTTGCGCCGCACGAGCGAGACGAGCGCGAGCGGTGCGCGCTCGCCGCTCATCGCCCGGCGCGCACCGGTGCCACGCCAGAACTCCTGGGCGACGGTCCCGAGTACGAGCCCCGTCGCGCCGAACATCGCCAGCGCCATCGCGTGGTCGACGCCGGCGACCACCGGCACGACGACCGACAGCACCATGACGCCGACGGGGAACGCGAACGCGCGCCGCGCGCTCGCCCACGTCGCGCGCCGCCACGCTATGACCGGCCCGATGCCGCTCAGCAGCACGAGCGCGATCGTCAGCGGGACGGTGTACCGGTCGAACCACGGCGGCCCGACGGTCTTGCGGTCGCCGGTCAGCGCCTCGGCGATCAGCGGGAAGAACGTCCCCCAGAACACGACGAAGCACAGCCCGACGAGCACGAGGTTGTTGGCGAGGAAGATCGCCTCGCGGGAGAGGAAGGAGTCGAGCCGGTTCTCCGAGCGCAGCGACTCCCGCCGCGAGACCACGAGCGCGACCGACCCGGCGATCATCACGCCGAGGAGCGTCACGAACGGGACCCCGAGCGTGGACGCACCAAAGGCGTGGATCGAGTCGAGCACGCCGCTGCGCACGAGGAACGTGCCGAGGACGCACAGCGTGCCGGTCGCCAGGACGAGCGACACGTTCCAGATCTTCAGCATCCCGCGCTTCTCCTGCAGCATCACCGAGTGCAGGAACGCGGTGCCGGTCAGCCACGGCATGAGCGACGCGTTCTCGACGGGGTCCCAGGCCCAGTAGCCGCCCCAGCCGAGCTCGGCGTACGACCAGCGCGCGCCGAGCAGGATGCCGGCGCCGAGGAAGATCCAGGCACCGAGCGC
>CADCVT010000279.1 GCA_902806215.1 uncultured Solirubrobacteraceae bacterium
AAATGATCCCGCGAAACCGTGGCGCTTTCAAGCCGAGACCCTGCGCCGCCTTGGCGGGATCGGATCGAGGAACGGGAAAATCGCCAGCCCGACCAGGAAGCCGCCGATATGCGCCTCCCAGGCAATGCCCGCGTCGAGCTGAGCGGCCGGTTCAGCTACCACCGCCACAACACCCATAGTTGCTGAGGAGGATCGACATGCGTCACAAGACTCAGTTGGCCATCGCGGCCCTCGCGTGCATCGCCCTCGGATTCGGAGGGGTCACGGCGGTGCAGGCCGTCGTCGATGATCGGCCGACGGCCAACGAGCACTCCCACTCGTCGGACCCCGACCGTGAGGACCCCACGTCGGCCGAGCCCGGCACCGACACCGTCGAAGCGTCAGCCGAGGATCCCAGGGGCGAGGGTCCGCCGTGGTCGGTCGTGGTCTACCGCAGCAAGGACGGTCGCACGTGTGCCGCCGCGGGCCGCAAGGTCAACGGCCGCGTCGGTGCGCTCAACAGCGGCCGGTTCACCGAGTACCCGATTCACGAAGGCGGAACGTGCGTCGACCTGACCGCAGTCCCCGCCGGAGCACAGGTGCGGGCCGGCACGGGCCCGGAGGACCGCATAATCGTCCACGGCGTCGCCGGTCCGAAGGTCCGGACGATCGAGGTCAGCAGCCGGTCTGGCGCTGCCGTAGTCGACATCGGGCCGCGCGGCGGATTCGTCACCGCACTCCAGCCGGGAACGGCTCTCGCCCAAGTCAGGGTGGTGGCAATCCTCAAAGACGGTCAGCGAATCACGCTCCTGTAAGCACGACAGCTCCATAACGAACCGGAGAACGCGCGATGTGGAGCCGACCGAACGCTCGATAACGCCGATTAGGTAAACCTGCAAAGCGCGCGACCCTGGTTCGTGCCTGTCGTGGCGGGCGTCAGGCGACGACGGCGCCACGCATGACGGCGTCGACGCGGAGCATCGCGCCGACTGCTGCCTCGAAGCCGGCGAGCTGCTCGAGCTCACGCGCGACCGTGTACAGCTCGTCGGCCGTCGTGAGCGAGATCTGCGTGCGCTTCATCACGTCGGCCAATAGCATCTCGGCGCGCGCTTGTCCCAGCACCCGACTCATCGTCGTCAGCGTGTGGTCGTAGAAGTCGAACTCTGGCCCTCCGGTGGCCGGCATCCGTTGTGTGCTCTCAGCCGCCGCCGGCGGCGCGAAGAGCGACAAGCTCGGCCTCGAGCTCGGTGACGCGCCGCTCGGCACGCTCCTTCGCGCCACGCAGTTCGAGCATGGCCGTCTCGACCTCGTGGCTCTGCTCCGCGGATCGCTCGGCGAGGTTCCGTGCGGCGCGGATGTCATCCACGTCGGTGTTGATGCCGACCCAGCGCACGATCTCGCCGTCCTGCGCGCGGAGCGGCACGATACGAGTCAGGAACCAGCGGAAGGCGCCGTCGTGGCGGCGCAGCGGGAACTCCATCTCGAAGGCCACGCCGGTGCTGAGCGACTCCTGCCAGCGCTCGACGACCTCGTCGAGCATCGCCGGGTCGTGGACGGTGCGCCAGCCCCAGCCCTGCATCTCCTCGTACGTGGTGCCTGTGTACTGGTACCAGCCCCGGTTGTAGAAGTCGATGAAACCGTCGGCCAGCGCCGTCCAGCCGAGTTGCGGCATCGAGTCGAACAGAGCACGGAAGGACAGATCCCCCAGCACGTTGTCGTCTGCGTCCTGTGCCGCTGAGTCCGGAGCGCTCATTGCGTGGAAGCTAGCGCCCGCACCGGTCGCGTCACACGTGTCCTGGCCTGATGCGCCTCGACGAGTTGCGGCCGAGCGACGAGCCCGTGTTCTCGTCCGAGTTCCTCCCGCCGAAGCCGCATCAGGTCTACGCCGAGACCGGACATGGCCGCCCTCGCTCTCTTCGCGTTCATCATCGCCGGCGCCTCGCCGGCGCCTCGCCGCGCGAGCCGACCTACCTCGTCAGGCGGCTCCACAGGCAAACGAGCTCCGACACTTCGAGCGTCTCGCCCATCCCGAGGTTGTCGATCGCCTCTGCGAGGAGGATCAGCGAGTCGACGACGTCCTCGGTCCCGAAGACGACGACGAAGTCGTGGAGGCGGCGTTCCAGCCGTAGGGAGAGCTCGGCGGCGACGTCGTCCGCGGACCACGTCGGTCGTCCGAGGTCGTCGCCGAGAAGCCGGGCGACAGCGACGCCGGCCCGAGTGAGCTGATGACAGAGGTCGGCGGTGACCTCTGCCGGCGAGGAGGGTGAGCAGCGGTCGTCACGATGGATGGGCATTGCTCAACGAGGCACCCCACAGACGGTTCTCGCCCCCGTCCGTCCGTCGGGTCGCGCTCACAGAAGCGCCGCGCGCGACACGGTGATGCTCCGCACCGGGCTGCCGCCGAACCAGACGTGACGCCCGCGGGCGACACGGGCGGTGCAGTAGTCGGTGCCCGCGTACTCGGTCCCCTCGTTCGTCGTGCCGCAGCGCATGCCGGGATACGCTCGGCGGACGTCCTCGAGTGAGCTCCCGATGCCGACGCCGGCCCGGGTACGGGCGCCCGGCGCCGTCACTGCGAGCAGCCACGCGCGCCCGTCGTCGGCGATGAGCGCCGCGTCGGGCAGCCGCCAGATCGCGGTCGGAGCCCGGCCTGGCGGGCTGCGCGGCGACGGCGGCAGGCCGACCTCCACCGCCTCGCGACCGAGCGGCGCGAACACCTGGTCAGGGGCCGGAACGCGGCCGAACGCCTCGGCGACCTGTCGCCGGGTCGACCCCAGCCCCGCCCCCTCGTACGTCCCGCGATCGAGGTCGACCAAGGCCCCGCGGGGCGGAGTCGCCGGTCGCCGCTCGACCTCGTCGGTCGAGCCGCAGCCGGCGAGCACCGCGGTGCCGAGGACGACGAACCGCCTCAGCACAGCCCGTCCTCGGTGCTGGCCCGCGCAGGCACGTCCGGCGCCCCGGGTCCGGCCGGGCCCGCGCTCAGCGCCTCGCCGCGCGCAGGCTGCGCGCTGCGATGGCGTCGACGCCCGTGAGGACGATGAGGGCCACGGCGCTGGTGCGGCCGATCCGTGTTCCCGTCCGCGTCAGGGCCGCGGCGGTCACGACGTTGGCCGCGGACCTCGCGGCAGCCCACGGCCACTTGGGGCGCGCGGCGAGCAGCCCTGCCGCGACGACGAGATCCACGGCGCCGATGGCGCGGCTTGCCGCAGCGCTCAGCCCGGCGATGCCGGCGACTTGCGGCGCGGCAAGCAGCGCGACCCCGGTCGGGGCGGTGACGAGGCCTGCCGTCCTGGCGACCTGCTGAGCGGTGTCGGTCTTCATGACCGAAGCGTACGGGCCGGTGAGCCCGGCCGACTCTCCTGGCTTGACGAATCGCCCTCCGCCCCGGATCGTGTGTGCATGGCGTCTCGGGCAGGGACGGACCAGCGGGCGAGCCCCAGGGTCGTCGTCGCGCTCGAGGTCCTGTTGCAGCGGCGGGGAGGTCGCGCGGTGACCGCGCGGACGGTCGATCTCGGGACCGGAGGCGCACGCGTGACCAGCGATCGTCCCCTGCGCGTTGACGAGGAGCTGCGCTTCGACGTCGCGCTGCGCGACGAGGCCGAGCACGTCGTCGGCACCGGCCGGGTGCTGCGTCAGGACGGGCACAACGTCTACGCGCTGCGGTTCGAGCGGGTCGCGCCCGAGTGCGCGCGGGACCTGCAGTCGTTCCTCGACGCGAGTCCGCCGACGCGGCTGCACTAACGATCGGAGACGAACGCGAAGGCGTCCTCGATGGCGCCCGCGGCCTCGTCCCAGTCGGTCTCGGGGAGGTCCAGGCGCAGCCCGACCCAGCCCCGGTGACCGACGTACGGCGGGACGAACCACCGCTCCGGCGCGCTGCTCACGAGCGCGTGCTGGAGCCCCTCGGGCGCGGCGAGCCAGAGGCAGAGCCGGCCCTCGAACCACTCGCGCTCGTCGTGCAGCGAGGCGAACGTCCGGCCCTTGCGGCCCTCCCCCGTGAAGAACGTCGGTGACCCGTGCGAGCGCTTCTCGACCGCTCCGGGCAACGCCGCCACGACGGGTCGGACGCGCTCGAGCGCCGCTTCGAGCCGAGGGGTCGATACGCGCTCGTGGGCCATCGAGGCATCGTGGCAGCCTCGATGCTCAGCAGCGCGCAACGCGCCCTCGCGTTGTCGGCAACCCTCTACGTCGTCGTCGCGGCAGCGCTCGCCGCGGCCCGCGCGCGGGCGGCCTGACGGACGAGGTGGTCGCGCTCGGCGACGTTCGTCGCCCGGCCGGCCGCCTCGGCGTACGCGGTCGCCGCGGCGGGCAGGTCGCCGCCGAGCTCGTGCAGGTGGCCGCGGACGGCGTGCCAGCGGTGGCGGTCGCCGATGACCTCGCGCAGCCGGTCGGTCTCGCGCAGCCCGGCGTCGGCGCCGAGGACGTGGCCGACCGCGACCGCGCGGCCGAGCACGGCGGCGGGGTCCTGGCGCACCGGGTCGTCGGTGAGGGCGACGAGGTCGTCGTACCAGGCGAGGATCT
>CADCVT010000280.1 GCA_902806215.1 uncultured Solirubrobacteraceae bacterium
CGGCCTCGGTGGGCTCGGCGCCGCTCTGCGCCTCCAGGGCGCCGGCCACGACGTGACCGTCGTCGAGCAGCGCTCCAAACCCGGCGGCCGGGCCTACCAGCTCCGCGACCAGGGCTTCACCTGGGACACCGGGCCGTCGCTGATCACGATGCCCTGGGTGCTCGAGGAGGTCTTCGCCGCGGGCGGCATGGACTTCCACCGCGAGGTGCAGCTCGAGCGGCTCGATCCGTTCTACCGGATCTTCTGGGCCGACGAGGAGCGTCACCTGGACTTCGTCGCCGACCGCGACCGGATGAAGGAGCAGCTCGCGAAGTTCTCGCCGCGCGACGCCGGGCGCTTCGACGGCTTCATGGACGCGATGAAGCCGATCTACGAGCAGGGCATCCTCGCCGCCGGCCGGCGCGAGTTCTCCTCGTACCGCGAGCTCGCGCGCTTCACGCCGACGATGGTCAAGCTCGGCGCCGCGCTGCCGCTGTACCGCTCGGTCGCCAAGCACTTCGAGCACCCGCGGATCCGCGAGGCGTTCTCGTTCCACTCGCTGTTCATCGGCGGCGACCCGTTTCGCGTCCCGGCGATCTACGGCGCGCTGGTCTACCTCCAGTTCGCCGAGGACGTCTGGTACGCCCGCGGCGGCGTCTACTCGATCGTCGAGGCGATGGCGCGCTCACTCGACGTGCGCTGCGACGCGAAGGTCGAGCGGGTCGAGCACTCCGGCGGGCGCGTGACCGGCGTCGCGCTCGAGTCCGGCGAGGTCCTGCCGGCCGACGTCGTCGTCTCGAACGCCGACGTGCTCAAGACGCACGAGCTGCTCGGCCGGCGGGCGCCGTTGCGCCGGCTGCGTCCGACGATGTCGTGCTTCCTGCTCTACCTCGGGACCGACAAGCCGTTTCCGAAGCTGCTGCACCACACGCTCATGGTCGGCGGCGGCTACAAGCGCTTCATCCGCGACGTGACGCGCGAGGGGCGCCTCCCCTCGACGTTCTCGACCTACCTGCACGTGCCGTCGCGGACCGAGCCGGAGATGGCGGCAGGCGGCGGCGACTCGATCTGCACGCTGCTGCCGGTGCCCAACCTGCGCTCGGGGATCGACTGGGACGAGGCGGGATCGCGGCTGCGCGACGCGCTGATCGAGGACTACGAGACGACGTTCGGCCTCACCGGCCTGTCGGCCTCGGTCACCGTCGAGCACCGCATGACGCCCGACGACTTCGAGCGCGAGCTCGGCGCCGCGTGGGGGAACGCGTTCGCGGTCGAGCCGACGCTGCACCAGTCGGCTGCGTTCCGGCAGCCCAACCGCGACCGCACGCTCGCGGGGATGTACTACGTCGGCGGCGGCACGCATCCGGGCGCGGGGCTGCCCGGCGTGCTGCTCGGCGCCGAGGTCACCGCCGGACTCGTCGGAGAGGATGCGCTTGTCGGCGTCTGACGCGACCCTGTCGATGGCGCGCGACACGACGCGCCGCGTGGCGCGGACGTTCGCGCTCGCCTGCCGCCTGCTGCCGCGCTCGGTACGCGACGACGTCTACCGGCTCTACCTCGTGTTCCGGGTGCTCGACGACCTCGTCGACTTCGGCGATCCCGCCGCGCTCGATCGCGTGGAGGCCGTCGAGGCGTGGTGCGCCGGCGGTCCGGCATGCACGCAGGAGACCGAGATCCTCGCGTCGCTCGACGAGCGCCACGACCTGCCGCGGTACGCGTTCGTCGCGTTCTGCCGCGGCATGCGCGACGACCTCGAGGGCAGGCCGATCCTCACCGAGGCGGAGCTCGACACGTACTGCTACCGGGTGGCCGGCACCGTCGGCATCGTGATGACCTCGCTGCTCGGTACCCGCGGCGACGTCGACGCGTCGCCGGCCGCGTCGGCGCTCGGCAAGGCGATGCAGCGCACGAACATCCTGCGCGACATCGACGAGGACATGGGCAACGGGCGGATCTACCTCGCGATGGAGACCGTCGAGCGGTTCGGGTCGATGGAGCCGGGGAGCCGCGAGGCGCTCCTGCGCGACCAGATCGCGCGGGCCGACGCGCTGTACGACGAGGGTCTCGACGGGATCCGGATGCTCGCCAGCGGGCGCATCGCGATCCGCGCGGCGGCCGGCATGTACCGCGAGATCCTGCGCCAGATCGAGCGCGAGGGCTACGGCGCCCGCGCCGGCCGGGTCGTGGTCCCACGGTCGCGCAAGCTCCTCGTGGCCGCGCGCTCGGCGAAGGTGTAGCGTCGCTCGCCCGATGCGCCGCCCCCTCTTCGCAACGCTCGTCGCGAGCCAGATCGCGTACGGAAAGCTTTTGCCCGGTGAAACAGAAGGGGTCAGACCCCTTCTGTTTCACCGGGGGACGGATAGCGCGCGGAAGGAGCTCGCCACGCGATCGATCGTCGGGCTCTTCCTGGCGACGTCGACCGCGGATGCCGTCGCCGCTCGTGGAGCCGCGCGTGGGCTCGGGCTCGTCGGCACGGCGGGCGGCGTCGGCTTCGCGACCGGGCTGCTCGGCGTCGCGACCGGCAAGCCGTTCGGGCACTACACATACGGCGGCGGGCTGGGCGCGCGCTGGCGCGGCGTCCCGCTGCTCGCGGCTGCCGCCTGGGCGATGATGGCGCGGCCGTCCTGGGTCGTCGCCGGCCTCATCGCGCGGCGGCGCGTGCCGCGGATCGCCCTCGCCGCGGGCGCGCTCACCGCCTGGGACGTGTTCCTCGACCCGCGCATGGTGCGCGAGGGGTACTGGACGTGGCCGGGCGGCGGGCGCTACGAGGACGTCCCGGCGACGAACTTCCTCGGGTGGGCGGTCACCGGCGCGGGCGTCTTCGCGCTGTGGTCGGCGCTCGACCCGCACGACGATCCGGTCTACGACGGCGACGACGCGCTCGCGCTCTACGCGTGGACGTGGATCGGCGAGATCTTCGCCAACGCCGTGCTGTGGCGGCGGCCGCGCGTGGCCGCCGCAGGCGGCATCGCGATGGGAGCGTTCGCGGTCCCGGCGATCCTCGCGCGGCGTCGTCGCCGCCGAGCGGTGGCGGTGCCCGTGCGCGCCGAACGTCCACCAGTAGGGGCTATGGCCCCCGCTGACGGACGTTCGCCGGCCTCGTCGCGCGCATGAGCCGCGCCGTCGTCGTCGGCGCCGGCGTCGGCGGGCTCGCCGCCGCCGTGCGGCTGCTCGAGGCCGGGCACTCCGTGACGGTGTTCGAGGCCGGCGACGCTCCCGGCGGCAAGGCCGGCCGGCGCGAGCTCGGCGGCTTCGCCTTCGACACCGGGCCGTCACTGCTGACGATGCCGTGGGTGTTCCGCGACCTGCTCGGCGACGCGTGTCCCGAGATGGTGCGCGTCGAGCCGGTGACGCGGTACCGGTTCGCGGACGGGTCGTCGGTCGACCTGTCGGCCGACCTGCCGCGCGCGCTCGAGTCGCTCGAGTCGTGGTCGCGCGGCGCGGGCGACGACTGGGCCGCGTTCCTGGGCGTGTGCGCGCAGATGTGGAAGTCGTCCGAGCCGTTCCTCACCGGTGAGCCGCCGTGGCCGCCGCGCCGGGACGTCGCCTCGGCCGACCCGCGCGACTTCCTGCGCGTGCGCCCGTGGTCAACGCTGCGCGGCCTGTCGCGCTCGACGGCGCGCGACCCGCGGCTGCGCATGATCATCGACCGCTTCGCGACGTACGCAGGCGCCGAACCGCGGCGGGCGCCCGCCGCGCTGGCCGTCGCCGGGTACGTCGAGCACGCGTTCGGCGCCTGGCACGTGCCCGGCGGGATCTACGAGATCGTCCGCGCGATCGCCGCGCGCGTCGAGCAGCTCGGCGGCGCCATCGAGTACGGCGCGCCCGTGAGCGCGATCGAACGGCGTGGGCAGCGAGCCGTGGGCGTCAACGGCGTCGCGGCCGACTGGGTCGTGTGGAACGGCGACGCGCTCGCGCTCGACCGGCTGCTCGGCCGCGCGAAGTCCAAGCCGGCGGAGCGGTCGCTGTCCGGGCTCGTCCTGCTGCTCGGCGTCCGCGGGCCGACCGAGGGCATCGCGCACCACACGATCCTCTTCCCGCGCGACTACGACGCCGAGTTCGACGACGTCTTCGTCCACCGCCGGCCCGCCCGCGACCCCACGCTCTACGTCAGCGTGTCCTCGGTCACCGACCCGAGCGAGGCCCCGGAAGGCGGCGAGAACTGGTTCGTGCTGGCGAACACGCCGTCCGGCGCGACCGGCGTCGACTGGGCGGCCGAAGAGGAGCGCGTGCTCGGCCTGCTCGCCGCGCGCGGGCTCGATCCGACCGGCCGCATAGTCGCCCGGGGAAGCCGTACCCCGGAGGATCTCGAGCGCGAGACCGGCGCCGTCGGCGGCGCCATCTACGGCGACGCGCCGCACGGCCGGCTCGGCACGCTCAAGCGCCCGGGCCCGCGCGTGCGCGGCCTCGACAACGTCATCCGCGCCGGCGGCACCGCCCACCCCGGCGGCGGGCTCCCCCTCGTCGCCCTCTCGGGCGGCCTCGCGGCGAGGATCATCGGCACGGGCTGAGCCGCCGCGCGCGATGATGCGTGACGGATGAGCTTCGACCCGCCACCCGACCCGCCGCCCGGCGCCAACGTCCCGCCGCCCGACCCGCAGCGCTCGCCGCGCCAGCGCGGGCGGCTGACCGATCCCGTCGAGGGTCCGCCCCGCACCGACGCGCCGCAGCGTCAGGAGCGCCGCGAGCGGATCGTCGTCATGACGTTCCTGTGGGGCTGCGTCGTCATCACCGCGGCGTTCCTGCTGCTCGTGGTGCTGTGAGCGGGTCGCCGCCGTTCCACGTGCCCTCCGCGCCGTAGGGCCGGAAGCGCGCGAACAGCTCCTCGGAGTACCAGCGCTCGTCGCGCGTGCGGGCCATGACCTCGCGGTGCGCGCCGTCGGCGTACGCGTAGGCGCGCGCCGCGTCCCACGAGCTCCACAGCGAGAACGTCGCCTGCCGCGCGAGCGGCCACTCGCCGATGCCGACGCTCTCGAGCAGGCCGGGCGCGGACACGAGCCGCTGCGCCGGCGGGAGGATCGACGAGTAGAACCGCACGAGCCGGGCCGGACGGATCGTCGCGCGGGTCAACACGGCCACGGGCTCGCCGTCGCGCGGCGTCGTCGCCGCCACGTCGCCGAACAGCGCGCGGCCGTTCCACGAGCCGCGCGCCCGCAGGGGCTCGAGCCGCACGTGGTAGCTCTCGGCCGCCAGCGACCGCCAGCGCTCCGCGACGTCCGACGACGAGAGGAACGCGTCGAGCGCCGCCTCGTCCTCCCACACCGCGAAGAGCGCCCACCGCTTGAGGTCGGCGCCGAGCGTCATCGCCTGCCCGCGGCCGGTGCCGAGCAGCTTCCAGAACGCCAGTCCCGGCGTGGAGCGCAGCGGCGGCCGGTCGAGGCCCATGCGCGACAATCCCTCGGGGGCGTTGGCGCGCGGGTAGCGGATGAGGTGGAACGAGGCGAGCACCTAGGTGGAGTACGTCATAGCGGCTGTGGTGGGCTACGTGCTCGGTTCGATCCCCGTCGCGCTGATCGTGGCGCGCCGTCACGGCGTCGATCTCCACTCCACCGGCGACGGCAACCCGGGCGCCTGGAACGCGCTCGAGCAGCTCGGTGGGCGCCGCGCGTGGCCCGCGTTCATCGGCGACGCGCTGAAGGGATTGCTCGCCGGGGTCGTCGGCCACGCCGTCGGCGACGTCTGGACCGCGTACGTCGCCGTCGCCGCCGCGATGGTCGGGCACGCGTACCCGCTCTTCGCGGGGTTCCGCGGCGGCAAGGCGGTGATGACGTTCGTCGGCGGCGCGTTCGCGGTCGCGCCGTTCGCCGCCCTCATCGTGCTCGCGCTCTGCGCCGCCGTCACCGCGGCGAGCCGCTTCGCGTACGGCGCGCGGGCCGGCGTCTTCGCGTTCCCGCTCGCGCAGCTCGCGCTGTACCCGGTCGAGGAGGTCGCGGCGACCGGCGGGCTGATGTGCGTCATCGGCGCGCTGTTCGCCGTCAAGACGCCGAGAAGCCCCGCCGAGGGCGGGGCTTCCGAGGCGTGACCTCCTCTCTTGCTCAGCCGTGGCCAGCGGCCTTCGGGGCGTTCGGCGTCGCGAGGACTCCGAGGGCTCCCTTGACCATGTCGCCGAAGCCGTGGGTGACGAAGGGGTAGGTCCCGTCCTCGTCGAGCGTGAACTCGACCCACCCGCCCTGCGACGGAGCCAGGTTGATCGTCTGCGCGTCGTGGCCGACCTGGCCCTCGACGACGGTCCGGTCGAAGACGGTGCCGATCACGTGGAAGGCCGACCAGATGCTCGGTCCCGCGTTGAGGACGTACATGCGGACCTTCTCGTCCTTGCGGACGCTGATCGGGTTGTCCTTGTACTGGTTGGCGTAGCCGTTGAACGTGATGACGTCCGGCTTCTTGGCGTTCAGCTTCGCCATGTCCGCGTCGCCGCCGGGCTTGCCGATGTAGTACTCCTGCTGCGTGATCCACAGCTCCTTGTCGACGGCCGGCAGGCCCTTCGGCTTGACGATCATCATGCCGACCATGCCCGCGCCGGTGTGCATGAGGACCGGCTGCGTGGCGCAGTGGTACATGAACACGCCGGGGTGCTTGGCGACGAACTTGTAGGACATGCTCTTGCCGGGCGCGAGGTCGCTGTAGCGCGTGCCCGGGTTGACCTCGGCGCTGTGGAAGTCGAGCGAGTGCGGCAGGTCGACCTTCATCGACTTCTCCATGCCGTTGGTGATCGTGAAGTCGATCGTCTCGCCCTCCTCCACGACGATCGGCGCCGAGACGCCGGTGCCGCGGTGGTACGTGCCGTTGACGGCGAAGCTCCAGACCTCGGTCGGCGCGAGGTCCTTGTGGACCTGCGTCACGTGGTGGAACACGTCGACCTCGACCTTCGTGACCGGGGCGGGCAGCGTCGGATCGACCTTCTCGAAGGACTCGAACGCGATGCCCTTGGACTCCGCGAGCGTCGGCGGCGGGGGCGTTCGCGGGCGCCGCGACCGGCGCGGGCGCGGCGACCTGCCTCGGCTCGTCCTGGCCCCTCGTCGCAACCGTGACGACGGCCATGAGGATGGCGAGGACGGCGACCAGCGCGGCGAAGCCTGCGCCGATCATCGTCCAGTCGAAGCTGGGATCGTCGCCCGGCTCATGCGGCGGCGCGACGATGCCCTCGGCGACGGCGTAGTCGATCGGCGGCTCGAGCTCTTCGGGCGTGGTGGGATGTTCGAGAGGGGTGCTCATGGCTTCTCCGATCTGCTTGGCACCATCAGCATCGATCTCGCCGACTCCGAGCGAGTCCGTAGGAACCCGCAGCCCGGCGTGGTGGACGTGCGGTCTTTCAGTCGTACGTGCGGCCGCGCCACGTGCGCGTCGGGCGGAGCACCGACTGCGTGAGCCGGACCATGACCGGGACGTCGGCGAGTGGGGAGAGCCAGAAGCCCGGGCCCCGCGGGCGGTAGCCGCCGCTGAAGCCCCGGTGCAGCGACAGCCGCACCGCCGCGAGCACGACGTCGAGCGCGTCGCCGCGCCGCAGGAGCAGCCGCGGGATCGGCAGCGCCATGACGAGCCACAGCGTCAGCAGGTCGAACAGGTTGTCCGCCAGCGGCGTGACGTCGGGCGCCATGAGCGAGCGGCCCCAGCCGGTCCACGTCTCGGCGGCGGTCTCGTACATCCGCACCTGGAGCAGGCCGCCGACGTTCTCGAAGCCGATCGTCCACCCACGCGCCCGCAGCACGCGCGCGAGCGCGAGGTCCTCGGTCATCTTGTCGTGCACGAGCGCCCATCCGCCCGCCGCGAGGAACTGCGAGCGGCGGACGACGACGCACTGCCCGTTCATCGTCGCGCGGCGCTTGGACGGCTGCCAGTCGCTGATCCCGGGCGGGCCGAAGCGGTAGACGATCGTCGCGAGGAACGCCGGATGCAGCAGCTGCTCGCCGAACCCGTCGACGAGGAACAACGGCCCGGCGCTGACGAGGTCGACCGGCCACGCCGCTTCGATCAGCGCGGCGATCAGCCCCGGCTGCGGGCGCGTGTCGGCGTCGAGGAAGACGATCCAGTCGCCGGTCGCCTCGCGCAGGCCCTGCTCGAGCGCCCACGTCTTGCCCGCCCAGCCGGGCGGCCGCGGCGTGCCCCGCACGACCCGGGCGCCGGCCGTCTCCGCGACCGTCGCGGTCGCGTCGGCCGACTCGTCGTCGACGACGATCACCTCGTCGACCGCCTGCCCCTCGAGGCCCGCCAGGCACGGCCCGATCCGTGCCTCCTCGTCGCGTGCCGGGATCACCACGCTGACCGTCCCGTCCGGCGGCGTCGCGCCCGGCGCCAACGGCAGCTTCATCCGGCGCCCTCGCGAGAGCCGTACGAGCACGATGAGGGAGAGAAGAAGCCGGAGCACGAGGTGTATGTTCCGGTATTGACTCGCAAGTCAACAGGAAGGGTCGTTCGCAGTGGACCTCAACGACACGCCGGAGCAGGCGCAGTTCCGTGAGAAGGTGCGCTCCTGGCTCGAGGAGCACAAGGGCGAGGCGCCGGTGCTCGAGGGCCCGGACGCGCTCACCGAGGAGGACGAGATCGTCGCCGCCCGGCGCGTCTGGCAGCGCAAGCTCGCCGAGGGCGGGCTGGCGGGCGCCACGTGGCCGAAGGAGCTCGGCGGCCAGGGCCTCGGTCCGATCGAGCAGGTGATCATCTCCCAGGAGATCGCCGCCGCCGGCGTGCCCGGCATCCTCGACGTCATCGGCGTCGGCATGCTCGGCCCGACGCTCATCGCCCACGGCAGCGAGGAGCAGAAGCAGCAGTTCCTCGGGCCGATGCTCCACGGCGACGAGGTCTGGTGCCAGCTCTTCTCCGAGCCCGCCGCGGGCTCCGATCTGGCGGGCATCCAGTCGCGCGCCAAGCAGGTCGACGGCGGCTGGGTCCTCAACGGGCAGAAGGTGTGGACCACGAACGCGCAGTTCTCGGCCTACGGCCTCCTGCTCGCCCGCACCGATCCCGAGCAGCACAAGCACAAGGGCCTGACGATGTTCATCGTGCCGATGGACGCCGAGGGCGTCACGGTGCGCGGCCTGCGGCAGATCACCGGCGACGCGGAGTTCAACGAGGTCTTCTTCGACGACGTGAAGATCCCCGACGACGCGGTCGTCGGCGGCGTCAACAACGGCTGGGGCACGGCGCTCACCACGCTGATGTTCGAGCGGCTGACGATCGGCTTCGGCAGCGAGGGCCTGGGATACCGGCCCGAGCGCTTCGCCGGCCGGATCGCCGAGGATCCGGAGGCGTCGCGCAACGGCGAGGTGCGCCAGCGGCTCGGCCACATCGCGACCGACCTGATGGCGGTCCGGTTCACGGGCTACCGGATGCTCAGCGCGCTGCAGCAGGGCCAGATCCCCGGACCGGAGGCGGGCCTGTCGAAGATCACGACGGTCAACGCCGGCATCCAGGCGACCGAGCTCGTGGCCGACATCGTCGGCCCCGACGCGCTGCGCGAGGACGTCGAGAACCCGTTCGCCTACCACACGTCGTTCCTGCCCGGCCTGAAGTCCGCGGGCGGGACCGAGGAGATCCTGCGCAACACGATCGGCGAGCGCGTGCTCGGCCTGCCCCCCGAGCCGCGGCTCGACAAGGGCATCCCGTTCAGCGAGCTCCGTGCCAAGGAGAAGGCGGCGGCATCATGAACCTCGAGCTCTCCGACGAGCAGGTCTTCCTCCGCGACGCGGCCCGTCAGGCCCTCTCGCGGACCAACACGATCGAGGCGGCGCGCGAGGCGCTCGACCAGCTCGTGCTGGGCGAGGGCAGCAAGACGCGGCCGGACCTCTGGGACGCGGCGGTCGAGGCCGGCTGGCCCGGGCTGCTGGTGAGCGAGGAGCGCGGCGGGGCGGGTCTCAGCCTGTTCGACGCGCTGCTCGTCATGCAGGAGGTCGGGCGCCGGCTCGCGCCGGTGTCGCTCATCGGCCATCTGCCGGCGAGCGCCCTGCTCGACGACGCGGGCGACGAGGCCGCCGAGCGTGCGGCGTCCGGCGATGCCCGCGTGGCGTTCGTCGCGGCGCAGCCCCCGGGCGACCTCGACGACGAGTGGACGGTCGAGGGCGAGGCGTCGATGTCGCGTGCCGCGGCTCCGACGATCTCCGACGACGGGACGGTCTCCGGGCGGGTGCCGTGGGTGGTCGACGCTCCGGGCGCGACGACGTTCGTGGTCGTCGGCACCGGCGGGGCCGCCGCCGCGGTCGAGGCCGGCGACGGCGTCGAGGTGGAGGAGCTCTTCCGCTACGACCCGACGCGGGCGATCGGGCACGTGACGTTCAGCGGGGCCAAGGGCCGCAAGCTCTCGGTGTCGTCCGACGACGTGGCGCGGGCGTGGTTCCTCGCGCAGGCGCTCATCGCCGCCGAGTCCGTCGGCGCGGCGGCCGCGTGCCTGGAGATGGCGGTGCCGTACGCGAAGGAGCGCTTCACGTTCGGCCGCGCGATCGGCTCGTACCAGGCGATCAAGCACCAGCTCGTCGAGGTCGTGCGTCGCAACGAGAACGCGATCTCCCTTCTGTACTACGCGGGCTGGGCGCACGTGTCGGGGCCGGACGAGTTCCCGCTCGCGGCGAGCGGTGCGCGGTCGGCGGCCGGCGAGGCGCTCGACTTCGCGTCGCGCGCGAACATCGCCGTGCACGGCGGCATCGGCGCGACGTGGGAGCACGACGCCCCGCTGTTCTTCCGCCGCGCGCAGCTGTCGCGGCGGCTGATCGGCGGGACCGACGGGTCGACCGACCGCGTGGCCGGGGAGCTGCTGCGGCAGTCCGCCGGGGCCGGCGGCCCGGCGACCGGGGCCGGCGACGGCTCCGCGGCCGCGCAGTCGACG
>CADCVT010000281.1 GCA_902806215.1 uncultured Solirubrobacteraceae bacterium
AGTTGATGAGCATCAGCCCGCCGAACGACCAGAACGCCTGGCCGCCGAGCGACGCCTCGGGCTCCTGGTCGAGCAGGATCACGCGCCGGCCGAGGTCGGCGATCTCGGCGGTCGCGACCAGTCCCGCGAGTCCGCCGCCCACCACGATCACGTCGGTGTCGAGAGCCATGCCGGCGGACCCTAGTCGTCTGCGTCAGCGCGCGCTCCCGCAAGGGCAGACGCGCGGTATCGTCAGAGCGCATGCCGCCGCGCGTGCGTTTCTCGCCGTCCCCGACAGGCCCCTTCCACGTTGGCGGGGCCCGGAGCGCGCTGTTCAACTGGATGTTCGCGCGGCGCGAGGGCGGGGCGTTCCTGCTGCGCAACGAGGACACCGACCCCGTTCGCAGCGAGGCCCGCTGGCTCGAGGGGATCCTCGACGGCATGCGCTGGCTCGGCATGGACTGGGACGAGGAGATCGTCCACCAGTCCGAGCGCCGCGAGGCGCACTCCGAGGCCGCCACGACGCTGTTCGAGGGCGGCCACGCGTACTGGTGCGACTGCACGCCCGAGCAGATCGAGGAGCGCAAGGGCCCGGGCGGCGGCTACGACGGCTTCTGCCGCGACCGCGGGCTCGAGCCGTCCGACGACCACGCGCTGCGCTTCCGCGTCCCGGAGGGCTCGACGACCGTCGTCGACGTCATCCGCGAGGAGGCGGTCTTCGACAACGCGCTCATCGACGACTTCGTGATCGTGCGCCGCGGCGGCCACCCGATCTTCGTCCTCGCCAACGCGGTCGACGACCTGTTCCAGGAGATCACCCACGTGATCCGCGGCGAGGAGCACCTGTCGACGACGCCGAAGTACCTGCTGATCCGGCACGCGCTCGGCCACACCGACGATCCCGTCTTCGCCCACCTCCCGCTGCTCGTCAACGAGAAGCGTCAGAAGCTCTCCAAGCGGCGCGACAAGGTCTCGCTGCTGTCGTTCCGCGACGAGGGCTACGTCGCCGAGGCGATGAGCAACTACCTCGCGCTGCTGGGATGGTCGCCGCGCGAGGGCGACGAGATCCAGCCGATGGCCGACATGGTCCCGCAGTTCCGCCTCGAGGACGTGTCGAAGTCGCCGTCGTTCTTCGACGTGCAGAAGCTCCAGCACATCAACGCGGAGTACCTGCGCGCGATGCCGGTCGAGGCGTTCACCGAGGCCGCGCTCCCGTTCGTGAAGGCCGACGACGCGCCGTGGCCGGTCGAGCGGTTCGAGCCCGACGTGTTCACCGTCGTCGCGCCACTCGCGCAGACGCGCGTGAAGATCCTCTCCGAGGTCCCCGAGATGGTCGGGTTCCTCTTCGTCGAGACGGTCGAGTACGACGAGACCTCGTGGCAGAAGGCGATGGTCAAGAACGAGTGGAGCGGCGACGTGCTGACCGACGCCGCCGCGGTCTACGCCGACTGCGACTGGGACGCCGCCACGCTGCTCGAGGTCACGACGACGATCGCCGAGCGGCGCGGCCTGAAGCTCGGCAAGGCGCAGGCGCCGGTGCGCGTCGCCGTCACCGGCCGGACCGTGGGCCTCCCGCTGTTCGAGTCGCTTGAGGCGCTCGGCCGCGAGCGCACGCTCGCCCGGGTCGAGGCGGCCCGCGACCGCCTGGGCGCGGCGTCCGCCACATGAGCCCGCTCGAGACGCTGACGGCGGCGCTGCGCGACGCCGTCACCACGCGCTTCGGCGACGACGTCACGCTCGACTACGGGAAGCTCGTCCAACGCAACCGCGGCGGCCAGCACGGCGACCTCCAGGTCAACGCGGCGTTCCCGCTGGCCAAGCAGGTGCGGCGCAACCCGACCGAGATCGCCGAGGAGCTCGCGGCGGCGATCGACGCGTCGCCGGTGCTCGAGCCCGGCGAGGTCTCCGGCAAGGCGTTCGTCAACTTCCGCATCCGCGACGCCTGGCTGGCCGGGGAGATCGCCCGCCTCGCCTCGAGCGCGGACGCGATGCTGTCACCCGCCGCGAAGGCCGAGCACGTCTACGTCGACTTCTCGAGCCCGAACGTCGCCAAGGAGATGCACGTCGGCCACCTGCGCTCGACGATCATCGGCGACTCGCTGTCGCGGCTGTTCGAGGCGCGCGGGCACACGGTCGAGCGCATCAGCCACGTCGGCGACTGGGGCACCCAGTTCGGCATGCTCATCCAGTACCTCCAGGAGGAGGTCGAGGAGGACACCGTCGCCGGCCTGTCGATCGCCGACCTCGACTCGCTCTACAAGGCGTCGAAGAAGCGCTTCGACGACGACGCGGCGTTCGCCGATCGCGCGCGCCAGGCGGTCGTCGCGCTGCAGTCCGGCGAGCCGGGCGCGCGGTCGACGTGGGAGGCCCTGTGCGCCGCCTCGCGCAGCGAGTTCTCCGACATCTACGAGCGCCTCGACGTCGAGGTGCAGGAGGTCGGCGAGTCCTTCTACCAGCCGCTGCTCGCCGACGTGGTGCGCGATCTCGAGGAGCTCGGGATGCTCGAGGTCTCCGACGGCGCGAGGGTCGTCTTCGTCGAGGGCTTCGAGACGCGCGAGGGCACGCCGCTGCCGCTCATCATCCAGAAGGCCGACGGCGGCTACAACTACGCGACCACCGACCTCGCCGCCATCCGCCACCGCGTGTCGCAGGGCGCCGACCGCATGCTCTACGTCGTCGACCACGGCCAGTCCCAGCACTTCCAGATGGTCTACGCCGTCGCGCGCAGGGCCGGCTGGCTGCCCGACGACGTCGTCTGCGAGCACGTGCCGTTCGGGCTCGTCCTCGGCGAGGACGGCAAGCGGCTGCGGACGCGCTCGGGCGAGAACGTCCGGCTGCGCGAGCTGCTCGACGAGGCCGAGGAGCGCGGGCGTCGGCTGGCCCTCGCGCGCGCCGCCGAGACCGAGTCCGACCGGCCGGAGTCCGAGGTCGCCGAGACCGGCGCGCTGCTCGGGCTGAGCGCGGTCAAGTACTCCGAGCTGTCGCATCACCGGATGACGAACTACGTGTTCTCGTTCGACAAGATGGTGTCGCTCGAGGGCAACACCGCGCCGTACCTGCTCTACGCGTACGCGCGGATCCGCGGCATCCGCGACGCCGCCCACGCGCGGCTCGAGGAGGGGTCGCTGCAGGGGGTCCGCACCGACGCCGAGACGCTCGAGGGCCCGGAGCGCTCGCTCGCCCAGATCCTCGTCGACTTCGAGGACGTCGTCGATCGCGCGACCGTGCAGCTTCAGCCGAGCGACGTGACCGAGTACCTGTTTCAGCTCAGCCAGGAGTTCAACCGCTTCTACGAGAGCTCGCGCGTCGTCAGCGACGAGGACGGCGTCGACGTGACGCGGCTGCGGCTGTGCGAGGTCACCGCGGCGACGCTCGGCGCGGGCCTGAGCGTCCTCGGCGTCCGCGTCGTCGACCGCGTCTAGGTTCGTTCGAGGCCGGAGAGCTCGAGCGCGTGCTCGGCGTCCTCGGCGAGCTGCAGGCGCCGGATGAGGCCGTCCTGGACTTAGACGACAAGCGCGTACGGGATCGTGAGCCCCGAGCCGGCCGTGTCCCCGCTCAGCCGTCCCCACAGCTCGCACGAGGCCGCCACGACGCCGTCGCGCTCAGCGATGACCTCGAGCGTCTCGCGCAGCTGCGCCGCGCTGTGAAAGATGCTCAGGTAGTACGCCCGGAGCTCGTCGTGCCCCGTGAACGTCCCCATGCTGACGCGGCGCTGGTCGACCATCTCGGCGTCGGGCGCGAACAGCTCGAGCATCGCCTCGACGTCCATCGCGCTGAACGCCGCGTTGTTGGCCTGGACGACCTCGATGGCGCTGCGCGGCACCGGCCGGAGACTAGTG
>CADCVT010000282.1 GCA_902806215.1 uncultured Solirubrobacteraceae bacterium
CGCAGGTCCGACTGGCCGTAGCGGGCGCGGATGCGGCCGAGCACGCTCTGCAGGTCGTCGAGGTTCGCGGTCGTCACCCAGTCGGGCCACGACTGGCGACGGTCGGGCGCGAAGAGCAGCTCGTAGGGGTGGTGCGACCAGCCGGTCATCTGGAACAGCCCGGGGTTCTGCACCGGGAACGCGGCGATCTGGTCGCGGGTGGGGCAGCCCTGCTGCTCGGCGGCCTTGCCGTCGAGGACCTGGAGGTTGTCGTCGAGGCAGTAGAGCCGGCGGATGAACCGCAGCGGATCCGTGGCGATCGTGAGCCCCTTGGTCTCCTTGCGTCCCTTCGGGGCGAGCTCGCCGACGAGGATCGTGTCGCTGCCGTGGCCGGTGTCCTGGAGCGCCTGCCAGCCGGTGCGCACCATGTCGCGGTAGGTCTGCGGCGCCGCCTCGACCCAGTCGCCGCCGCGCTGCCTCCACTGGGGCGTCAGCCAGCCGGGCTGGTTCGGCTCGTTCATGAGCGACCAGTAGTCGACGCGGCCGGGCCCGTGGGCGCCGTCGTAGCGGGTGGCCACCGCCTTGACGAACCGTCCCCACTCGTCGGCGTCCGGCTCGTACGTCTCCTTGATGTCCTCGCGCTCGGGGTTGCCGGTCGCCCACGACGGCGCCGGCGTCGTGATGTTGAAGTTCACCCCGAGATCGCGCTCGCGGGCCAGGCGCACGATCGTGTCGTAGCGGTCCCACGACCCGTTGGGGTACTGCGCGGGGTCGCTGGGGTCGGCGGGCCGGTCCTTCGGCGCGACGACGGCCCAGAAGACGCTGATGCGCAGCCGGTCGACGCCGAGGCGCTTGAGCTCGTCCATCGCCTCGGCGACCTTGTCCGGCGTGCCGTAGACGAGCAGGTTGTCGTCCTGGAACGTCGCCTCCTGGTCGACGGCGGCCTGGGCGGCCGGGGCGCACAGCAGGAGCAACGCGCAGGCGAGGGCGAGAATCGGCTTCACGAGCCCCTCAACCGCCGCCGGACGTCCAAGTAGCGCTGCGAGACGTCCCAAGAGCGCGGATTGAGGTAGATCGCCTTGCGCACGGCGTCCATCGCGGCCTGCGGGTTGTTCTGCACGAACAGGCGGAAGTCGGTCAGGCGCATCCACGGCAGCCAGTTCGCCGGCTGGAGCTCGACAGCGTCCTCGAGCGCCTGCTCGGCGCCGGCCTGGTTGCCCGCCGCCTGCTCGATCGCAGCGAGGTCGAAGAGCGGCTCGATCGACAGCGGATCGATGTCGCGGGCCTCCTCGGCGCGCTCGCGGGCGGTGTTCAGGTCGCGGGCCTCGAGCGCGGCGAGCGCGTCGTCGGCCGTGTTGCCGGCGCGCAGCGGCTGGTAGGCGCTCCACGCGGCGGCGACCGCGAGCACCGCGACGGCGGCGATGGCCACCGCGCGCTTGGGATCGGCCGTCATCATCAGGCGGGGCCGGGCGACGCTGTCGGTCCCGCGGCCCACGACCCAGGCGGCGGCGGCGAGGCCGAACGCGGCGGTGCCCGGGATCGACCACGTCCAGTCGAGGAAGGCGTGCGCACCGAAGGTCACCGCGATCGCCGCGAGCGTCACGAGCCCCGCCCGTTCGAGCTCGCGCGAGGCGAGGATCGTGCGGCGCGCACCGAGGATCCACGCGATGAGCAGGGCGAGCGCGATGCCCATGCCGATGAGGCCGAGCTCGGCCATGGTCTCGGGCACGAAGCCGTGCGCGTGGCGGACGTCGAGGAGGTCCTGCCGGTACCGCGGCCGGGCGGTCGCATAGCCGCCGCCGCCGACGCCGACGAGCGGCTCGGTCTCCCACATCTGGAACGCCTCGTCCCAGTAGCGCGAGCGCACGCTGCCGGTCGCCGTCAGGCGGCTCGGGTCGTTCGAGGGGCCGATGGCGTCGGTGTCGGTGACCGAGTCCCACGCGTTCTCGATCGAGCCCGACAGCCCGGCGTCGGTGGTCGCGAGCGCGGCCGCGGCGAGCGCCGGCGTGAGCGCGAGTGCTACGAGCAGCGTGATGCCCCAGCGCCGCCGGCTGACGTGACGCAGCGGCTTCGCGTCGGCGGTGAAGCCCGCGACGAGCCCCGCGACGTAGACGATGAGCAGCACGGCAAGCACGAGGACGAGCAGCTCGCCACCCGCGCCGGCGCGCGCGTCGAGCGGCGCGCGGTCGGTCGTCAGCGCCTCCTGCCCGAACGCCCAGACGGCGATCATCACGCCGGCGGCGCCACCGATGAGCAGCACGGTCGCGCCGCGCAGGCGCAGCGGCGCGAGCCAGAACCACAGGCCGCAGCCGACCGCCGCCGCCAGCAGCGAGCCGCGCGAGTAGGCCAGCAGCGTCGCGGCGAGCGCGGTCGCCAGCGCGGGGTAGGCGAGCGCGTTGACGAGCGGCGGGCCGTGGCGGCGCGCGCCGAGCCACAGGCAGCCGGGGATCGCGACCGCGCCGGTCAGGCCGACGGCGTTCCAGTAGCCGAACGGCTCGCGCAGCCGGGAGAACAGCTCGTTCTCGTTGAGCAGCTCGGGCAGCGCCTTCGTCGCCAGCGCGTACAGGCTGATCGTCGCGGCCGCGAGGATGAGGCCGCCGAGGACCGCGCCCCAGCGGTCGGGCGCCAGGCGCGCGAGCGCGACCACCCCGGCGAAGAGCGCGAGGTAGGCGAAGTGCCGGTTGGCCAGCAGCCAGGCGTCAGACGGGTTGACCGCCCACGAGATCGACACCGCGGTGAGCACCGCGAACGCCGCGAGCAGCGCGACGCAGACGGCGCCGCTCGGGCGCGCGCCGTCGGGGACGAACAGCAGCGCCGCGACGACCAGCGCGCCGCCGCCGAGCAGCAGCACGATCTCGGTGGCGGTCTTCGGCGAGAGCGACTGCCCACCGCCGGAGGACAGCGCGATCCACGTCAGCAGGAGGCCGAGGCCGATCGTGATGAGCGGCGACGCCCAGCGCTCGCCGCGACCGGCCCCGCGACGCAGAAAGGCCGGGCCGCGAGGCCCGGCCTGGACGGCCGTCGCCGGAGCGACGGCCTCCACCGCGACGGTCTCGCGCGGCTCGCTAGGGGGTGCGGCGGCCGACAAGCTCCCTCACGCGCGGCACGAGCGCCGCGAGCGCTCCCGCGGCGACGAGCACGAGCAGGACGATGAGCGGGGTGGGGAGGTCGGCGCCGCTCGCCTCGGGCGCGATGCCCGCACTGCGGGGCGCGGAGCCGACCGCGGTGTTCTCGGTCGTGCGGTCGCCCGCGGAGGCAAGGCTCTTGCGGGCCTCGTCGATCTCGCGCTTCTCCTCCGGCGACGCGATGCTCTGCGGGTCGATCGGCTTGGAGTCCGGGCCGAGCGGCAGCCCGCCCTCGCCGGCGGGAAGCGCGCCGTAGCCGCCGGCGTCGTTGAACTTCGACCCGGGACCCGAGCCGCCGCCGCCGCGCACGCCCTGCTGGGCGCTGCGGATGACCTCGCGGCAGCTCGTGTACTCGTCGAGGTCGGCCGGCATGTCCTCGAGCGCGTCGCGCAGGTCCTTCGCCGAGTACTTCTTGTCGATCCGGCCGTCCTGGCAGTCGTCGAGGACCTGCTCGGAGCTGGCCAGCGCGTTCACCGGCGCGAGGGCGAACAGCAGCATGAGGGTGAGGGCGATGCGTTTCATGGGGTGACGCTTTCGATGGACTTCGCCATGCCCGCCGCCCAGGCCTCCGGGGTGAACGCGCCGACGTCGCGCGCCCCGTTGGTCCCGAGCTCGGTCCGCAGGGCCTCGTCGTCGTGCAGGCGACGCAGTGCCGCCGCGAGCGCGGGGGGGTCGCCGTTCGGGACGACGAGCCCGTTGCGCTCGTGGCGCACGAGTCCGCCGGCGACGGCGCCGACTGCATCGGTGGCGATGACGGGAGTCTGCTGGTGCATGGCTTCGTTGGCGACCAGCCCCCAGGGTTCGAGAAACGCCCGGGTGGCGATCGAGGGTACGACCAGAACGCTGGCCGCGCCGAGGAAGTTGCGGACTTCCTCGGGGGGACGGTGACCGGCGAGGATGATGCCCCGTTCCAGGGACTCCGACACGTCCCCGCCGACCAGGGTCAGCGTAGCGGCGGGGGGCTCCAGCCCGGCCCGGCGCCAGGCTTCGAGCAGCACGAACACGCCCTTCTCCTGGGCCATCCGGCCGACGTAGAGGGCGTTGAACCCCTGCGCGGGCTCGCCCGTCCGGACGCTCCAGAACGCGGGATCGACGGCCTGGGGCGCGATGTGGACGTTGCGCGCGCCGCGCCGCGCGGCGTAGGCGGCGACATTCTCGCCGTAGACGGCGACCGCGTCGGCCCTGCGGTACAGGTGGCGCATCAGCGGTGCGCTGCGCAGGTGGGGCTGCGACCACAGTGCCGACCAGAGCACGAACGGCACACGGGCCCGCCGCGCGCCCACGTACGCCGCGGGAAGCGCGACGCGGCCCACGGTGCCGGCGACCACGGCGCGAAACGACCCCGAGGCCGCCAGCGTCAGGACCTCTCGCTCGGTGACGTCCCTGACCTCGACGCCTGGGTCCGCGACGCCTGAGACCGCGTGCCGGCGCTCGCCCCCGAACCGCGCGACGACGATCGGCATGCGCTCGGCGAGCGCGCGGAACGGCGCCACGCGGTCGGGCGGGATGTCGCTGGTGACGATGAGGACGGGCTTCACGCCCGTCCCGTTCTACATGCCGCGGCGGCTGAGCATGTACGGAACCGTGCGCAGCAGGATCTTCAGGTCGCTCCACAGCGACCAGTTCGCCACGTAGAGGTAGTCGATCTTGACCATCTCCGAGAGCGGCACGCGTGCCGAGGACGCGATCTGCCAGTGGCCGGTCATCCCCGGAGTCAAGTCGAGCCGGCGGCGGTCCCAGCCGGTGATCTGCTCGTCCTCGTCGACCACGAGCGGGCGCGGGCCGACGAGGCTCATGTCGCCGCGCAGCACGTTGAGCAGCTGCGGCAGCTCGTCGAGGGCGGTCTTGCGCAGGAAGCGACCGACGCGGGTGATCCGCGGGTCGTCGGCGATCTTGAACAGGCCGTCTCCGGCCTCGTTGTGCTCGCGCAGCGCGGCCTTGCGCTCCTCGGCGTCGACGCACATCGTGCGGAACTTGCAGATGCGGAAGTGCCGGCCGTCGCGCCCGACGCGGGTCTGGCGGAAGAGGATCGGGCCGCGCGAGTCGAGCTTGATCACCGCGGCGATGATCGCCAGGACCGGTGCGACCGCGACGAGGGCGGCGACCGCGCCGATGAGGTCGAAGGCGCGCTTGATCCGCCGCGACGACGACGTGAGCCCGAAGCGGGGGATGCCGAGCAGCGTCATGCCGCCGAGGTCGTCGAACACGACCGAGCTGCCGACGACGTCGAGCACGCGCGGGAGCAGGCTGACCGAGACGCCGCTGCTCTTCGCGGCGCGGACGAAGTCGAGCATCTCCTCGGCCGGCAGCGCCTGGGGCTCGATGATCAGCCGGTGCGCGTCCGACCATGCGATGAGCTCGCGCAGCTCGTCGATCTGCGTGTTGCGCCGGCCGCGGCGGGCCGTGCGCTGCAGCGACATGCGGCCGACCATCTCGGCCTTCAGCTCGTCGTCCTCGAACTTCGAGCGCAGCCGCTCGTACGACGCAGCGTCGCCGACGAACAGGCAGCGCTCCGGCGTCGCGATCGAGCCGGCGACCGCGCGGGCGAGGCGCCGGAAGAGCAGCGACAGCGCGAAGAACGACGCCCACAGCACGAGGACCTGGGATTCACCAAGGCTTCCCTCGACCATGAAGCCGCCGAGCAGCCAGAAGACGAGCGTGTAGAGCGTCGCGAGCTGGAAGAGCTGTCCCGCCTCGTCGATCGTCGTCTTGTGGATCAGCAGGCTGTCGCGGTCGTACAGGCCGTGGACCTTGCTGACGAGCACGACGAGCGGGAGCGAGAGGAGCGCCGTGATCCGCAGCCGGTCGTCGCCGAGCGCGGCGATGCACAGCCACAGGGCGACGTTGGCCGAGACGAGGTCGGCGTAGGCCAGCATCCGCTCGTCCTGCCGGCGGCGCTTCGCGACGGTCGCGGGCGTGGCCCTCGGGGCGGGGTCCTGCTGTGCGACTGCGGGAGGGGCGGCAACGGCGGAGGCGGCGGAATCCATCGAAGTACTGCTTCGGCGAATCCGATCTGCCGCTTTAGTGCTTCTCGCCGCTGCCGATCACCGGGTCTTGGCGAGTGCGTGCTCGTAGGCCGCGAACGTCTCGCGGCCGCAGCGTGCCCAGGTGAAGTGCTCCTCGACGGTCGCGCGGGCCTGAAGTCCCTGCACGTCGCGCTCTTCGAGCGCCCGCCCGATCTGCTCGCGCAGATCGCCGCCGGTGGTCAGGAGCATGCCGCCGCCGAGTCCTGCGATCTCCTCCGGTCCGGGTTCGCCCCGCCGCCCGATGGCGGGCAGGCCGCCGGCCATCGCCTCGACGTAGGCCACGCCGAACGCCTCGTCGGTCGACGGCATCGCGAAGACGTCGCACCGTCGGGCGACCTCGAGCGCCTGGGCGTGGGGGAGCTGACCATGGAACACGACGTCGGCGCCGTGCTCGCGCGCGAGCGCCTCGAGCCGCGGGCGCTCGGGCCCGTCGCCGACGACCTCGTAGCGGATGCCGTCCGGAAGCGCCCGGATGACGTCGTCGTGGCGCTTGCGGGCGACGAGGTGACCGACGGTGACGACCGCGCGTCCGTCGCCGCGCACGATCTCCGCCGGGATGTCCGTCCCGAGCCGAACCACGCGAACCTCGCCGGCCCCGTCCGACCGCGAGAGCTCCGCGACTCCAGCCGAGTTCGCCAGCACGAGCGATGCCGCCGAGAAGCCGCGCCGCACGGGCTCGGGCCAACGACGAGCAGTGAAGAAGACGTCCCCGCCGTGCACGGAGACGATCATCGGCCCCACGTTGCTCCGCCGCACCGCGTCCCCCGCCGGGACGGCGTTGTGCGCGTGCACGAGATCGAAGGAGCGCCCGCGCCAGGCGCGTTTCAGCGACGGCGCAGCCCAGGCACCCCAGGAGCCGTACGTCCGCGAGCGAGACGGCGAGGCGAACTTCACGTACTCGATCGGGATCCCGTCGAGCTCGGCGTGCCGCGGCTGCCGGAGCTTGGCGGCGAGCGAGCGCAGCCCCGCCCCGCTCGTGACGTCCGCCTTGGCCGGCACGACGCGCTGGAGCACGAACACGCGGACGTCGGCGCCCGCGTCGCGTGCGGCGACCGCCTGGCGATGCGCCCACACGCCGAGGACCGGA
>CADCVT010000283.1 GCA_902806215.1 uncultured Solirubrobacteraceae bacterium
CTCACGGGCCGCCGCGACCTGCTCGCCACGATCCGCCAGTACGAGGGGCTCGCGCCCTTCTGTTCGATCGGGGAGTCCGAGCACGACATCATGGGCGCCGGTCACGCCTCGACCTCGATCGGCTATGCCGTCGGGCTCAAGGAGGGCATGCGCCGCCTCGGCAAGCCCGTCGAGGAGGGCAAGGTCGTCGCGGTGATCGGCGACGGCGCCATGACCGGCGGCGTCGCGTTCGAGGCCATCCACCAGGCCGGCGGCCTCGGGACGCCGATGGTCGTCGTGCTCAACGACAACGGCATGTCGATCTCGCCGAACGTCGGTGCGCTCTCGCGCTACTTCAACCGCGTCCGACTGAACCCGAAGCTCTGGCGCACCCGCGAGAGCGTCGAGCACGGCCTCACCGATCTCCCGGGCGGCATCGGCAGCGCGTTCGAGCGCCTCGGCCCGCAGCTCAAGGAGTCGATCAAGGCGTTCTGGGCTCCCGGCCTGTTCTGGGAGGAGCTCGACTGGGCCTACATGGGCGTCATCGACGGGCACGACACGCGCGAGCTGCGCAAGGCGCTCAGCGCCGCGCTCGCCGCGCAGCGGCCGGTCGTCGTCCACGTCGCGACGGTCAAGGGCAAGGGCTTCTCGCCCGCCGAGGACGGCGGCCTGGAGGGCATGGAGCAGTGGCATGCCGCGAAGCCGAAGTCGATCGTCGACCGCGCGCCGGCACCGAAGGTCACTCCCGCGCTCGACCCGAACCCCGCGCCCGCGCAGTGGACCGAGGTCTTCGGCAAGGCGCTCGTGGCCGAGGCCAAGCGCGACGAGCGCGTCGTCGGCATCACCGCCGCGATGAACACCGGCACCGGGCTCGTGCACCTCCAGAAGGAGATGCCCGACCGCTACTTCGACGTCGGCATCGCCGAGCAGCAGGCGATCCTCTTCGCGTCCGGCCTCGCGCTCGAGGGCGTCAAGCCGGTCGCGGCGATCTACTCGACCTTCCTGCAGCGCGCGTTCGACCAGATCGTCCACGACGTCTGCCTGCAGAACCTCAACGTCGTCTTCGCGATGGACCGTGCCGGCCTCGTCGGCGACGACGGCCCGACGCATCACGGCGTGTTCGACATCGCCTACCTGCGGCCGCTGCCGAACATCGTCCTCATGGCCCCGCGCGACGAGGCGATGCTGGTGAACATGCTCCGCACGGCGCTCACGTTCGACGGGCCGATCGCCCTGCGCTACCCACGCGGTGCCTCGATCGGCGTGCCGATGCCGAAGGAGCCGACGGCCATCCCGATCGGCACCGGCGAGGTTCTGCGCGAGGGCACGCGCGTCGCGCTGCTCGGCTACGGCACCGGCGTCGACAAGTCCCTGGAGGCGGCGGATCTGCTGGCCGAGAGCGGCCTCGAGGTCACCGTCGCCGACGCGCGCTTCGCCAAGCCGCTCGACGAGCAGCTGATCGCGTCGCTGGCGGCCGAGCACGAGCTGCTCGTCACCGTCGAGGAGGGCGTGCTCACCGGCGGCTTCGGGTCTGGCGTGTTGGAGCACCTGTCCGACAGCGGCCAGCTCGACGGCGTCTCGGTCATGCGCGTCGGGCTGCCCGACCGCTACGTCACCCACGGCAAGCCGGCGCTGCTGCACCGCGAGGTCGGCTTCACCGGCAAGGCGATCGCCGAGCGCATCCTCGCGCGCGTCGAGTCGCCCGGCCGCTTCGCCCGCGCCTGAGCGTGGAGCTCGATCCGCAGGTCGCGGCCGTGCTCGCGGCCGACGAGGGCGCGCCGGTTCCCCAGACCATCGAGGAGGCGCGGGCCGAGTACGACGCGACCGCGCTGCGCTTCGTGGGGGAGGCCGAGGAGGTCGCGTCGGTGACCGAGGTGCCCGGCATCGGCCGGCTGTACGAGCCCGCGGACGCGGTGGGCGCGATCCTCTGGGCGCACGGCGGCGGCTGGGTGCTCGGCACGCTCGAGGGCTACGACGCGCTGTGCCGCGCGCTGGCCAACCGCGCCGGAGCTGCGGTGCTGTCGGTCGACTACCGGCTGGCGCCCGAGACGCCGTTCCCGGGCGCTTTGGAGGACTGCGAGGCGGCGCTTCGGTGGCTCGTGGATCGGTACGCGTCTGTGGCCGTGGCCGGTGACAGCGCCGGAGGGAACCTCGCCGCGGTCGTCGCTCGCCGCGCGCGGGACGCCGGAGGTCCGCCGATCGCGTTCCAGCTGCTCGTCTATCCCGCGACCGACGCGGCGTGTGCGACCGGGTCGATGTCCTCGCTGAGCCTGCCCGAGCTCGGCTTGACCCGTGAGCGGATGCTGTTGTGTTGGGGCGCGTACGCCCCCGGCGCCTCGGCTCGATCGCCCGACGCGTCGCCGCTGCGCGCGGCCTCACTGGCAGGGCTGCCGCCGGCGCACGTCGTGCTCGCCGAGCTCGATCCGCTCGTCGACGAGGGGTCGGACTACGCGGACCGGATGCGCGCCGAGGGCGTCGACGTGACCGTGGCCGTGTATCCCGGGACCGCGCACGGGTTCTTCCGCTGGCGCGGCGCGGTCGACGCGGCGCGGCGCGCGATGGACGAGGCCGCCAGGGCAGTCCGAGCAGCGCTCCGTTAAATGAAACGGCCCGGCGGGGAGCCGGGCCGTCTCGGGGAGGAGAGATACTGCTTGGGTCTATGTTGTGAAGCGATCTCTGAGGGAAGTTCGTCGGTCGTGCTGCTGACCTGAGCCCATGGTGCCCGTTGCAGGCGCAACTGTGTGTGAGGCCGCGCACAGGTGTGGGTTCGCCACACTGATGCCCGATGGGCAAGGTCCGCCTCGACACCCTCCTGGCCGACCGCGGCCTCTTCGAATCCTGCACCCGCGCTGCCGCTTCGGTGATGGCGGGCGAGGTGCTGGTGGGCATCGAGCGCCGCCGGGCGGCCAAGCCGGGGGAGATGGTGGCCGACGACGTGGTCGTCGACGTGGCGGAGAAGCGGCGATTCGTCTCGCGCGGGGGGACGAAGCTCGTGAACGCCCTCGATGCCTTCGGGATCTCCGTCGAAGGACGCCGGGCTCTGGACGTCGGCATCTCGACGGGCGGCTTCACCGACGCGCTGCTGCAGCGCGGGGCGGGCTCGGTGATCGGGGTCGACGTGGCCTACGGCGATGTGGCGTGGAGCCTGCGCACCGACCCGCGGGTCGTGCTGCTCGAGCGCACGAACGCGCGCGATCTGACGCCGGACGCGCTCCCGCATGCGCCCGATCTCCTCGTCGCCGACGTGTCGTTCATCTCGCTGACGAAGGTCCTCCCGGCGGTTCTTGGGTGCATGGGGCCGGTCTGGGACGGCCTGGCGATGATCAAGCCGCAGTTCGAGGTGGGCAAGGGGAACGTGGGGAAGGGAGGCGTCGTCCGTGCGTCCGATGATCGGCGCGCCGCGCTCGTCTCGGTAGGGTCGTGCGCCGTGTCGCTCGGGGCCTCCGTACTCGCCTACGCATCGTCCGGCCTGCCCGGGCCGAAGGGCAATCGTGAGACGTTCGTGTGGCTCGCCGAGGGCGGCCGCGCCGGTGCCGTGGCCGATTTGGAGGCCGCTGCCCTCGTCGCGGAGCCTGCGTCGTGAGCGACGACCGGTCGGTGCTGGTGCTGACGCACCGGCGTCCCGAGGAGACCGCGTGCGCTCTCGACCCGCTGCTCGGGGCCGCCCGCCGCGCCGGATGGACGCTGTGCTTCGACCCGGTGGAGACCGAGAAGCACGGCCTGTCCGCGAAGGACGGCATGCGCGTCGACTGCCCGGAGGACGTGCCGGTGGATCTGTGCATCGTGCTCGGCGGCGACGGGACGATCCTGTCGGCACTGCGGCGCTTCGCGCGGTCCGAGGTCCCGGTCTTCGCGGTGAACTTCGGCGAGGTGGGCTTCCTGGCCACGATCGAGCCGGGGGAGATGGACACCGAGTTCGACCGGGCGTTCTCCGGCGACTTCGAGGTCCTCGAGCTGCCGGCGGTCGTGCTCGACGGGCCGGACGGGTCGCACGCGGCGATCAACGACGTCTCGATCCATCGCAAGGTCGGTGAGCGCGTGGCGCACCTCGGGTACGCGATCGAGCGCGAGGAGGTTGGATCGGTGCGCTGCGACGGCGTCGTGGTCTCCACGCCGGCCGGTTCGACGGGCTACAACCTCGCCAACGGCGGGCCCGTGCTGGCCTGGGGCGTCGAGGGCTACGTCGTCTCGTTCATCGCGCCGCACTCGCTGACCGCGCGCGCGCTCGTGGTGGCGCCGCTCGACACGCTGACGCTGCAGAACCGCTCGCACGACGTCGTCGACGTGACGGTCGACGGGCGGCCGATCGGCGAGCTGGGGCCGGGGGAGTCCGTCGATGCCCGCTTCGAGCACGACGTCGCGCGGCTCGCGCAGGCTCCGGGATCGACGTTCTACAAGCGCCTTCGCGAGAAGTTCGGGCGTCTCTCTCAGTAGCGCTGCAACGACTTCGTGCCGAAAGTGCGGCACGAACGGGTGTTCGTGTTCTTCCGTCGGGACCGGGTGCAACAGTCCGCAGCGTGCTTCAGGAACTGCGTGTCGAGAACCTCCTCCTGATCGAGCGGGCCGAGCTGCGGCTCAGGCCGGGGCTCAACGTCATCACCGGCGAGACCGGTGCGGGCAAGACCATGCTCGCCCACGCGCTGGATCTGCTGCTCGGCGGCAAGGCCCGCTCGGGCATCGTGCGACCGGGTGCGTCGGAGGCGTACGTCGAAGGGGTCTTCGACCTCCCGGACGGGCTGCGTGGCGAGTTGGGGGAGCGGCTGCCCGAGGGCGCCGAGGAGGTCGTGCTCGCGCGGCGGGTCAGTGCGTCGGGACGAACGCGTGCGCTGTTGTGCGGGCGGACCGTTCCCGCGGAGGACCTCCGCGAGGTCGCTGCGTCTTTGGTGGCGTTCTACGGCCAGCACGAGCACCGCAAGCTGACGGTGGCGTCGGCACAGCTCGAGCTGCTCGACGGCTTCTGCGGGCCCAAGCACCTGGAGGCACGGACGGCGTTCGCCGCCGTCCACGCTGAGGTGCGGCGGCTCGAGGGATCGCTGGTCGAGCTGCGCGAGCGTGCCGGGGCGCGGGATCGTGAGCTCGACCTGCTCGAGTTCGAGCTGGCCGAGATCGAGGCTGCCGCGCCGAGCGAGGCAGAGGAGGCGTCGCTGCTGGCCGAGCGCGGCCGGGTTCGGCATCTCGAGGCGCTGCGCTCGGCGGCGTTCGTCGCCGCGGGCGCGCTGGACGGCGAAGGCGGCGCCGGGTTCTCCGGCGGCGAGGAGTTCGGCGGCGGCTCCGGGTCCGGCGGAGGCGGCCTGGCCGGCGAGCTCGCGGCCGGCGAGCGCGAGCTGTGGTCCGTCGCCGGCGTCGACGCCGCGCTCGATCCGCTGACCGAGCGGTTCCGGGCGCTGGTGCTGGAGGCCGACGACCTGGCGGGTGAGCTGCGCCGGTACGGCTCCGGGCTCGAGGGTGAGCCCGGCCGGCTCGAGGTCGTCGAGGAGCGGCTCGCCGCGATCGACCGGCTCAAGCGCAAGCACGGCGGCAGCGTCGAGGCCGTGCTGGCGCACGCCGAGAAGTGCCGCACGCGGCGCGACGAGCTCGTGAACGCCGAGGTGGCGCTGGAGGAGGCGACGGCGGCGATCGACCGAGCGCGCGCCAATCGTGAGGTGCGGGCCAAGGAGCTGCGGGCCACGCGGGCGAAGGCCGCGCCGAAGCTCGCCGCGGGCGTCCGCGACCGGCTGGCCGAGCTGGCGATGGAGGGCGCGTCGTTCGAGATCGCGCTGAGCGAGCGCGAGCCTGCGCCGAGCGGCGCCGACAGCGCCGAGTTCCTCATCGCGCCGAATCCGGGCGTGCCGGCCGCGCCGCTGCGCGAGGTCGGCTCGGGCGGCGAGCTGTCGCGGGTGATGCTCGCGCTGCTCGGCACGGCGAACGACGGCAGCGACGCGACGCTCGTGTTCGACGAGGTCGACGCCGGCATCGGCGGCCAGACGGCACGCGCGGTCGGCGAGCAGCTGCGCAGCCTTGGCGAGGGGCGCCAGGTGCTGTGCATCACCCACCTGCCGCAGATCGCATCGCTCGCGGCGCAGCACTTCTCGATTGCGAAGGACACCGGCGTCGAGCCGGCCCGGACCACGGTCACCGAGCTCGCCGACCGCGACGTCGTGGCCGAGCTCGTCCGCATGCTCGGCGCGGACTCGGGCGACCTCACGGCTCGCCGTCACGCGCAGGAGTTGCGCAAGGTGGCGGCATGAGGCCGCCCGCCGCGTGGCTCCGCGCCGCGGGCGGCTTCGGCCGTCCGGCGGCGGGGGCGCCTTCACGGCCTTCAGGCCCTCGTGTCGTGGTCGATGACCATGGACGAGATGACCCAGCCGACGCCGCGCATCAAGGCCGTCACCGCCCCCGGGGCGCTGCTGGTCGAGCACTGCGACGTCCCGGCCGACATGACGCTCTGCGAGTGGCGCAGGGCGACGTCGTCCGAGCAGCCGCCGCGCCGCCGGCCGCTGCTGCAGCGGGTCTTCGGCCGCGCCGCCTAGTCGGGGCGCTCTCCCGGCGCCTGAGCGCTCTCGCGCCTCGCGCCTCCCGTCCGGTCCCGGAAACCCGGAACGAGCGGCCTCGACGCCCGGCTGCGTCCGCGCCCGCCGCTACCGTGACTGTTGTCCGGGACCCACTAACCCTCGGAGAGCGACGCCCCGAATGTCCGATCGTCAGACCCGCTTCATCTTCGTCACCGGCGGCGTCGTCTCGTCGCTCGGGAAGGGCATCGCCGCGTCCTCCATCGGGCGGCTCCTCGTCTCGCGCGGCCTGTCCGTCGGGATCCAGAAGTTCGACCCGTACATCAACGTCGACCCCGGCACGATGTCGCCGTACCAGCACGGCGAGGTGTTCGTCACCGAGGACGGCGCGGAGACCGACCTCGACCTCGGCCACTACGAGCGCTACACCGACGTCAACGCCACGCGCGCGTCCAACGTCACCGCCGGCGGCGTCTACCACTCGGTCATCAAGCGCGAGCGCCGCGGCGACTACCTCGGGGCCACCGTCCAGGTCGTCCCGCACATCACCGACGAGATCAAGAACCGCATCAAGCTGATGGCGGACTCGTCGGGCGTCGACGTCGTCATCACCGAGATCGGCGGCACGGTCGGCGACATCGAGTCGCTGCCGTTCCTCGAGGCGATCCGCCAGTTCCCCGTCGACGTCGGGCGCAACCGGTGCATGTTCATCCACCTCACGCTCGTGCCGTACATCGGCCACGCGGGTGAGCTGAAGACCAAGCCGACCCAGCACTCGGTCAACGAGCTGCGGCGCATCGGCATCCAGCCGGACATGGTCATGTGCCGGTCCGAGGGCCCGCTGGGCACCGACATCCGCAAGAAGATCGCGCTGTTCGCGTCGCTGCCGACCGAGGCGATCGTCTCGGCCTACGACGTCGACAACATCTACAAGGTGCCGCTCGCCTACGTCGAGCAGGGCGTCGACGACCTCATCCTCGACGAGCTGCGCCTCGAGGCGCCGCCGGCCAAGATGGACAGCTGGCGCGAGATGGTCGAGCGTGCGACTGCCGCCGAAGACGTCGTGAAGATCGCGCTCGTCGGCAAGTACGTGAAGCTCGAGGACGCATACCTGTCGGTCAGCGAGTCGTTGCGGCACGCCGGCTACCACCACGGGGCGAAGGTCGAGATCTCCTGGATCGACTCCGAGGACCTCGAGCGCGGCGACGCGCGGCGGATGCTCGCCGACCACGACGGCGTCCTCGTCCCCGGCGGCTTCGGCGGCCGCGGCATCGAGGGCAAGATCAAGGCCGTCCAGGTCGCTCGCGAGACCGGCACGCCCTACCTCGGCATCTGCCTCGGCATGCAGATGGCGGTCGCCGAGTTCGCGCGCCACGTCGCCGGCATGGACGGCGCGAACTCGACCGAGTTCGACCCCGAGACGCCCTTCCCGGTCATCGATCTCCTGCCAGAGCAGAAGGAGGTCTCCGACCTCGGCGGGACGATGCGCCTCGGCGCCGACCCGATCAAGCTGCACGCCGACACGCGCGTCCGCGAGCTCTACGGCGAGGCCGTCGTCTATGAGCGCCACCGCCACCGCTACGAGGTCAACAACCTCCTGCGCAAGCGACTCGAGGCCGCCGGCATGGTCATCAGCGGCACGTCGCCCGACGAGCGCCTGGTCGAGGTCATCGAGCTGACCGACCACCCGTTCTTCGTCGCGTCGCAGTACCACCCCGAGTTCAAGTCGCGCCCGGAGCGACCGTCGCCGCTCTTCCGCGACTTCATCGCGGCGTCGCTCGCCAACGGCCGCCGCGAGGAAGCGGCCACCACCGGCGACACCGGCTCCGCCGCCTTTGCCTGACGCGCTCTCGGCGCGCCCGCCTGAGCGGCTCTCGGCGCGCCTGACGCCATCGACGCGACGAGTCCGTGCCAATGCACTGTCCTCATCGCGCGGGCACCGGCAGCCACGTCGATAGCTGCGTCAGGAGGTGGTCGTGATTCGGGCTACGGAGGCGGAGCGAGAGCGCGTCAACGCGCTGTTCGCCGAGCTGTGCTCGATCGCCAGCCCGTCTCGCCGTGAGCGGGCGTGCGCGGATCGCGTGATCGCCGAGCTGCGGGACATCGGCCTGGAGGTCGAGGAGGACGACGCCGGCGCGGCGATCGGCGGGGACACGGGGAACCTGCTCGCGCGGATCCCCGGGCCCGCGGGCGCGCCGTCGATCCTCCTGTGTGCGCACCTCGACACCGTAGGGCACGGCGACACCCCAATTGAGCCGGTCGTCGTCGACGAGGGCTGGGAGAACGCCAACCACGCGATCCTCGGTGCCGACAACAAGGCCGCCGTCGCCGTCATGCTCGCCGTCGCACGCCATGCGGTCGAGCAGGGGACGCCCGTGGGCATCGAGCTGCTGTTCACGCCCGGCGAGGAGGAGGCGCTGGCCGGCGCGAAGGAGCTCGACGCGACCAAGCTGCGGTCGACGTACGGCTACGTGTTCGATCACGCGACGCCGATCGGCGAGATCATCACGGCGTCGCCGACGTACTTCCGGCTCGAGGTCGAGTTCCACGGCCAGGCCGCCCACGCGGGCATCCGCCCTGAAGCCGGGCGCAGCGCGATCGTTGCGGCGGCCCGGGCGATCGGCAACCTCGGGCTCGGACGGCTCGACCACGAGACGACGGCGAACGTCGGCACGATCGAGGGCGGGCCCGGAGGGACGAACGTCGTGCCGGACCGGTGCCGCTTCCTCGCCGAGGCGCGCAGCCTCGACGCGCGCAAGGCCGAGCGGACCGTCGCGGAGATGATCGACCGCATCCAGGACGCCGCGAACGACCCGGTCTGCGACGTCGACGTGGACGTCGACGTCGCCAAGCTCTTCGACGGCTTCCGCCAGCCGCCGGACACACCGCAGATCCGCGTCGCCGAGCGGGCGCTGCGCCGCGCGGGCTACACGCCGAGCCACGTCGCGACCGGCGGCGGTTCGGACGCCAACGCGCTGGAGGCCGCCGGGTTCCCCTGCACGAACCTCGCCAACGGCACCGAGCGCGCGCACGAGCCGACCGAGCGCGTTGCCGTCGCCGCGCTGGAGGGCATGCTCGAGGTGACCCTGGCCCTGATCGAGGAAGCCGCCGATGATCACCGACCCTGACGACCAGACCACCATCCACGACGGCCCGCGCTTCAAGGTGCTCAAGGGGACGTTCGGCGACAAGCAGCGCGAGTGGGTCGAGGCGCCCGACGCGGTCGCGGTCGTCGCGTACGACGACCAGCAGGTCTACCTCGTCCGCCAGCCGCGCGAGGCGATCGGCCGTGACGACGTCCTCGAGATCCCGGCCGGGATCATGGACGTCGAGGGCGAGTCGCCGCTCGAGACCGGCAAGCGCGAGCTCGAGGAGGAGATCGGCATGCAGGCCGACGACTGGCTGCACGCGACGACGTTCTTCTCGACATCGGGCTTCACCGACGAGCAGGTCCACGTCTTCCTGGCGACCGGGCTGCGCAAGGTCGCCGAGCCCGACGTCGAGGGCGAGGAGGGCATCGAGCTCGTCACCTGGCCCATCGACCAGATCGACGGGCTCATCGACGGCAACGCCGACGCGAAGACCCTCGTCGGCCTGCTTTGGCTGCGCCGCGCACAGCTCAACGGCGGCACCGCCGGCACGTAGAGCGTTGTGCTCGCCGCCGGCGGCGGGCGCGTCCTCGTCGCCGGCGCCGGCTTCCCGGAGCCGCCGCTGCGCGCGTCGCTCGGGACGGTCGCGCTGAACGAGTCGTTGCAGCGCGAGGAGCGGGGCTTCATAACGCGAACGAGGCCGCCATGGCCACCGTCGCGCCGAACACGACCCCGTTCGCCCATCACGTCCTCGACTTCCTCGCCTACCTCGAGTTCGAGCGCGGGCTGTCCCGCAACACGCTGGAGGCCTACCGGTCCGACCTGCTGCAGTTCGGCGCCTACCTCGAGCGCGGCGGCATCGAGGTGCTCGACGCCGAGCACTCCGACCTGACCGGCTTCCTCGACGAGCTCGCCGCCGGCAGCGACGCCCGGCCGCCCGTCGCGCCGGCGACGCTGCAGCGCAAGGCCGCGTGCCTGCGCTCCTTCTACCGCCATCTGCGTCGCGAGAACCTGCTCGACCGCGACCCGACTGCCGACCTCCGCGCGCCGCGCAAGAGCCAGCGGCTGCCGCACGTCCTCGCGCGCGGCGAGGTGCAGAAGCTCCTCTCGACGCCGAAGGGCACCGACCCGTCCGCGCTGCGCGACCGGGCGCTGCTCGAGCTCATGTACGCGTGCGGCCTGCGCGCGTCCGAGGCGATCGACCTCGCGGTGTCGGACATCGACCTCGAGCACGGCGTCCTGCGAGCGCGGGGTAAGGGCTCGAAGGAGCGTCTCGTGCCGGTCGGGCGTGAGGCGGTCAACGCCGTGGCCGCGTACGTCCAGCGCGGTCGGCCGGCGCTCGTCGGCCTGCGCGAGGAGCGCCACCTCTTCGTCAACCACCGCGGCGGCGGGCTGACCCGCCAGGGCCTCTACAAGATCGTCCAGCGCCACGCGCGCACGGCGGGGCTCGAAGGGAAGATGAGCCCGCACACGCTGCGCCACACGTTCGCGACGCATCTGCTCGCCGGCGGCTGCGACCTGCGCTCGGTGCAGGAGATGCTCGGCCACGCCGACGTGGCGACGACCCAGATCTACACGCACGTCTCGGCGGAGAAGCTCAAGGATGTGTACTTCCAAGCCCATCCGCGGGCGTCGATCCCGCGCTGAGGAGCGCCGCGAGGCGGATGGGCCCCCATCCGCGGGCGTCGATCCCGCGCTGAGGAGCGCCGCGAGGCGGATGGGCCCCCATCCGCGGGCGTCGATCCCGCGCTGACGGCGCCGGCGACCGCCGTCACGGGCGGCTGCCAAGATCCTCGCCGTGCGCCGCCCCGCCCTAGCGATCCTCGCTGCTACGTCCGCCGTGCTCGCATCGACCGGATGCGGGCGCGAACGGCTCCCGGCGCCCGACGTCGAGGAGCCCGTCGTGACGCGGGCGCTGGCGGAACGAGAGTTCCCGCGGGCGGGCCTGCGCCTGTCGCTCCCCGTCCCCTGGAGCGACGCCCGCGGGCAGCCCCCGCTCGTCGTGCAGTCGACCTCGGGCACCGCGGCGATGGCCGTCTGGCGCTACCCGCGCAGCGAGCCGCTGCCCGACGACGACGCTGAGCTCGACACTGCGCGCGAGGCGCTGCTGCGTGCCGTGCGTGAACGCGACACGGACTACCGCGAGATCTCGACCCGGCGCATCGAGGTCGACGGGGAGCCCGCGCTCGAGCTCGTGGGCGACCAGCGCATCGCGGGCAAGCCGCGTCGGGTCCGCTCGACCCACGTCTTCGCGCACGGCGGTGAGGTCGTCGTCGACCAGTACGCCGAGCAGGCGGACTTCGCGCGGCTCGACGAGGCGGTCTTCCAGCCGTTCGTCCGCGCGGTGCGCCTCAGGGCGCCGCGGTGAGGCGCCGGGTCTTCGTCGTCGTGCTCGACGCCTGCGGGGTCGGCGCGCTGCCCGATGCTGCCGACTACGGCGACGCCGGAACGAACACGCTCGGGCACCTCGCCGAGCGCGTCGGTGGACTCGACCTCCCGTGCCTCGAGGCCCTGGGGCTCGGCTGCGTGACCGCGATCGCCGGCGTCCCGCCGGCCGAGGCGCCCGCCGCCGTCCATGGGCGACTGCACCCCGTCGGCCCGGGCAAGGACTCGACGAGCGGCCACTGGGAGCTCATGGGCGTGGTGCCGCCGGGCGCGCCGCCGACCTACCCCGACGGGTTCCCGCCGGACGTCGTCGCGACGCTCGAGCAGCTCGCCGGAGGCCCGCTGCTGTGCAACCGCCCGTACAACGGCATCACCGCGATCGAGCACTTCGGCGGCGAGCACCTGCGGAGCGGGCGGCCGATCCTCTACACCTCGCAGGACTCCGTGCTTCAGGTGGCCGCGCACGACGCGGTCCTGCCCGAGCCGGAGCTCCACGCGCTGTGCGCGCAGATCCGCGCCGCGATGACGCCGCCGCACGCCGTCGGCCGCGTGATCGCTCGGCCGTTCACGGGGGAGGCCGGGGCCTTTCGGCGCACCGGCGGGCGCAAGGACTTCGCGGTGCCGCCACCGGCGACGAGCCACCTCGACGTGCTGCGCAAGCGCGGCGTTCCCGTGCACGCGGTCGGGAAGGTCGGCGATCTCTTCGCCGGGCGGGGGATCGACCGCCAGCACGCCGGTGCGACGAACGCCGACGCGGTCGCGAACGTCGACCGGCTCTTCGACGAGATGGGCAGCGGGTTCGTGTTCGCGAACCTCATCGAGACCGACCAGGTCTACGGCCACCGCAAGGACCGCGAGGGGTTTCACCGCGCGCTGCGCGAGGCCGACGCGGCGATCGCGTCCTGGCGACGAGGGCTGCGCGACGGCGACCTGCTCGTGATCACGGCGGACCACGGCGTCGACATGGACGCCGAGCACACCGACCACACGCGCGAGTACGCGTTCCTCCTCGCACTCGGACCCGGCGTCGTCCCCCGCCGCCACGACGGCCCCCTGGCCGACGTGGGAGCGACCGCGGTCCGCTGGCTGACCGGCAAGGACGCGCCGGGACTGCCGGGCACGCCCTTCACGACCTGAGGGGGGACAGTCCCCGCACAAGCGGCACTTCGTGCGGGGACAGTCCCCGCACAAGCGGCACTTCGTGCGGGGACAGTCCCCGCACAAGCGGGACTTCGTGTGGGGACAGTCCCCGCACAAGGTCCGGGGACTGTCCCCTTATCTTGGGTTGCGTGCCCGAGCTTCCCGAGGTCGAGACGATCCGTCGCCATCTCGCCCCGATGATGGAGGGGCGTGAGCTCGCTCGGCTGCGCATCGACGACGCGCGGTGGAGCGTGCCGATCGCCCCCGAGGAGGTCGCCGCAGCAGTCGAGGGGCGGAGGATCGAGCGGCTCGGCCGGCGCGGGAAGTACCTCGAGCTCGCGCTGAAGGGCGAGGTGCACCTGATGCTCCACCTGCGGATGACCGGGACGCTGCTCTACGACCCGGAGCCGGACGCCCGGTACGTTCGCGTCGCGTTCGAGCTGAGCGACGGCCACCGAGTGCTGTTCTGCGACCCGCGCCGGTTCGGGACGGGCGAGCTTGCGCTGGGCGACGAGGCCCGCGACGCGTTCTTCGCCGCGCGCCTCGGCGTCGAGCCGCTCGGCGACGAGTTCACCGTCGACCACCTTCGGACGCTGGCGCGCAGGAGCCGCGCGCCGATCAAGGCGTTCCTGCTCGACCAGACGAAGATCGCCGGGGTCGGGAACATCTACGCCGACGAGGCGCTGTTCCGTTCGCGGATCCACCCGCTGCGCCGCACGAGCACGCTGAAGGCCGGGCAGCTCGAGGAGCTGCGCGACGCCGTCGTCGCGACCCTCGAGAAGGGCATCGACCACGGCGGCTCGACGATCGACGACTTCCGCCACCCCGACGGCATCTCGGGGAGCTTCCAGAACGAGTTCCTCGTGCACACCCGCCGAGGCGAGGCCTGCGTGCGATGCGGGGGAGAGATCGTCAAGTTCGTCGCGGCCGGTCGCGGGACGTACGCGTGCGAGCGCTGCCAGCCGCGCCCGCGGGTGCGGCGGCACGCGTGAAAAGGCCGCTCCGCGCGGCGCTCGCGATCGTCGTCGCCGCCGGGGTCGCCGCGACCGTCTGGCTCGCGACGCGCCCGCCCGAGAACCCGATCGGCCCTGCCGGACCGCCGCGGGAGGAGCCCGCGCCGGAACGCGCGATCCGGGCGGCCGCGATCACCCGCCACCTACGCAGCCTCGAGACCATCGCGCGCAATCACGGCGGCAACCGCGCAGCCGGGACGGAGGGCGAGCAGCGCACCACGCTCTACATCGCGCAGACGCTGCGCAAGGCCGGCTGGAAGGTGCGAGAGCAGACCGTTCGCTGGCCGTACTTCGAGAACCGCCGCCGGCCGATCCTCGGCGACCTGACCTACCGCGAGGACTTCGTCGCGGCGGAGTACAGCGGCAGCGACGGCTTCGAGGGGCGCGTCCGGCCGTTCGACAGTCAGGGCTGCGACGCCGACGCACTGGGCGATCTGGGACCGCGCGACATCGCGGTGGTCGCGCGCGGCACGTGCACGTTCCGCGCGAAGGCGCTGGCTGCCCAGCGCGCCGGGGCAGGCGCGCTCGTCGTCGTCGACCGCAAGGAGCGCGAGCCCGTGCAGGCGACCCTGGGGGACCCGGCGGGGATCACGATTCCCGTGCTCGCCGCGACCGGAGAGGCGGCGACGCGCCTGACGGACGGGCCGGGCGACGTCCGGATCCTCGTCGACACGGTGTCCGAGACGCGTGAGACCCGCAACGTGATCGCCGAGACCGAGCCCCGCGCCGACGGCGAGGTGGCGATGGCCGGCGCCCACCTCGACTCGGTGGAGGCGGGGCCGGGCATCAACGACAACGGCAGCGGCGTGGCGGCGCTGCTGGAGATCGCCCGGCGCACGCGCGACGTCCAGGGCCTCCGGCTCGGCTTCTGGACCGCCGAGGAGCTCGGGCTGTTCGGCTCGCGCCACTACGTCCGGACCCTGCCGAAGGACGTGCGCGAGAAGATCCGCGCCTACCTCAACCTCGACATGGTCGGGACGCCGAAGGGCAAGGTCGTGGTCTACGACACCGACGACGACGTGGAGGAGACGCTTCGTGATGCGACCGCGGAACGCGGCGAGGAAGACCTCGGCGGCGACTCGGACCACGCGCCGTTCGACACCGCGGGGATCCCGGTCGGCGGGATCTTCACCGGCCTGGACCGCTGCTACCACCGCGCCTGCGACACGATTCAGAACACCGACGCGACGCTTGCGGCCGCGCAGGCACGCGCCGCGCAGGAAGCGCTGACCGAACTGGCGCGCTGAGCGATCGCGACCTGCCACGCTCCCCGGCGCATGCGTCGCCTCCTCCTCGCCACCGTGGCCGTCCTGGCCCTCGCCGCTCCTGCCGCCGCGCAGGACCCGCAGATCACCGCCGCCGACGTCGCTCCGCACCTGCAGGCGCTGCAGGGCGTCGCGAGTGCCAACGGCGGCAACCGCGCCGCCGGCCTGCCCGGCGCGAACGCCACGGCCGACTACATCGTCACCCAGCTCGAGCAGGCGGGCTGGCAGGTCCGGCGCCAGCCGGTGACGTTCCCGTACTTCGACCTGCGCTCGCCGCCGCGGGTGCACACCCTGCGGCCGGGGCGCGACGTCGTCGCGGTCCGCTACAGCGGCGCGGGCGACGTGACCGGCCGGCTCCGCCTCGTCGAGTCCGAGGGATGCGGCCGCGAGAGCTTCCGCGCGGTGCGCCGCGGCGACGTCGTCCTCGCGCCGTTCGCCGCGTGCACGTTCAGCCGCCTGGCGGCGACGATCAAGCGCGAGGGCGGCGCGGCGCTGCTGACGATCGCGTCGGAGCAGTCGTTCCCCCTCACGTCGGTGTCCTTCGTGCCCGGGCTGCCGATCCCCGTCCTCGGCCTCAGCGACCCGGCCGCGCGGCGGCTGTACGCCTCGCGCCGGAACCGGCCGGTGCGCGTGACCGTCGACGCGACGATCGCGCCGCGGACGGCCGACAACGTCGTCGCCGAGCTGCCCGGCACCGACGGCCGGAGCGTCTTCATGGCCGGTGGCCACCTCGACTCGGTCATCGAGGGCCCGGGCATCAACGACAACGCCAGCGGCGTCGCCGCCCTACTCGAGATGGGCGAGAAGCTCGCCGCCGCACCGCGCGGGCGCTCCACGCTGCGGTTGGGCTTCTGGACGGCCGAGGAGCACGGGCTCTTCGGGTCGCGTCACTACGTCAAGACGCTCGATGCCGCCGAGCGCAAGCGAACGGCCGGCTACCTGAACCTCGACATGGTCGGCTCGCCGAACGCGGTGCCCGAGATCTACTCGTCGCGCAACAAGCTGTCGTCGGCGCTGCGCAAGCGGATTCGTGGCGCGGGATCGACGCCGTTCCGCCGCGCGGACTCCGACCACGACGCGTTCCGCCGGGCCGGGATCGCGGTCAGCGGCATCTACACCGGCGGGCTCGAAAGCAAGACGCGCGAGCAGCGGCGGCGGTTCGGCGGGCGCGCGGGAGCACTGCGAGACCGCTGCTACCACCGGGCCTGCGACACGGCCGACAGCGCGAGCGCGACCGTGACCGCCCGGATGGCGGCGGCGGCGGCGGGAGCGATGGCCGAGGTGGCCCGCTAGGCGATCAGCTGTCTGCTGACCTAGTGTCGGGGGTTGTGATGGGGGCGGAGCCCCCTACGCCGCGATGAGCTCGCGGAGCTTGCCGCTCTGGTCGGCGGCCAGGGTCTCCTGGAAGCCGCCGACGAGCTCACCGCCGATGATGACCTGCGGGAAGCTCATCATGCCGGTCTTCTGCACGAGCTCGGCCCTTCCGGCCGCGTCGCGTGCCATGTTGATCTCCGTGTACTCGATCCCTCGAGCATCGAGAAGCTGCTTGACCCGCGTGCAGAACGAGCACGGGTCCGTGGTGTACACGACGACGTCGCTCATGAGGCAGTCCAAGGTAGCGCCGTGGCCGGATCGCTGAAGACGGAGGGCATCGTGCTCCGCACGCTGCGGTTCGGCGAGGCTGATCGCATCCTCCACGTCTATACCCCGCATCGCGGGAGGGTGAGCGCCATCGCCAAGGGGGTGCGGCGGGCGCGCAGCCGGTTCGGCGGGCGGCTGGAGCCGTTCTTCCGCCTCAACCTCGTGCTCTACGAGGGCCGAAGCGACCTGCTGACGGTCACGAGCGCGGAGACGATCGACCCGTTCGCGCGCCTGCGCGGCGACGCCGCCGGCCTCGACGGCGCGGCCCGTGCATGCGACGCGGTGAGCCGGCTGTTCGAGAGCAGCGATCCGAACCCGGCGGTCTTCCACCTCCTCGCCAACGAGCTGTCGCTGCTCGACCGCGACCCCTCCGTCCACGCGACGAAGGCCAACCAACTGGCGTTCCGCCTCAAGCTTCTCCTCGCCGCCGGCCTCGCGCCGCAGCTCGGCGGCTGCGCGAGCTGCGGCGACCGCGAGCACGTCAGCGGCTTCAGCGGCGCCGCCGGCGGCGTCGTGTGCGGATCGTGCGAGGGATCGGCGTTCCCGCTCGACGAGGAGGCCCACAGCTTCATGGTCGACGCGCTGGGCCGCCCGCTGGCCGAGGCGCCCGCCTCGCCCGGCGACCGCGCGTTGCGGCAGGCCGAGCGCGCGATCCTCGACACCGTCGAGCACCACGCGCACCTCAGGCTGCGTCCCGCGCTTACCCGATAGAACTTCCGCCGTAGGGGCTCCGCCCCCTCCCGACCCCCGAGACTTAGAGTGAAACCGCTATGAGCGCACCGGCCACCACGAAGTGGGTCCTCGACTTCTCCGAGGGCTCGCGCGAGATGCGCGACCTCCTCGGCGGCAAGGGCGCGAACGTCGCCGAGATGACGCGCGTGCTCGGCCCGGACAAGGTGCCAGCCGGGTTCACGATCACCACCGAGGCCTGCGTCGCCTACATGGGTCGCGACGGCGAGTTCCCGGACGGGCTCGACGAGCAGGTCGCCGAGGCCATCGCGCGGCTCGAGGAGCACGCCGGCAAGCGGCTGGGCGACCACGACGACCCGTTGCTCGTCTCGGTGCGCTCGGGCGCGCGCGAGTCGATGCCCGGGATGCTCGACACGGTCCTCAACCTCGGCCTGAACGACGAGAGCGTCGAGGGGCTCGCGCGCAAGACCGGCAACGAGCGCTTCGCGTGGGACTCCTACCGGCGGTTCGTGCAGATGTTCGGCAACGTCGTGATGGGCATCGAGGGCGAGCGGTTCGAGGACGAGATCAAGCGCGTCAAGGCCGGCCGCGAGGTCACGCAGGACACCGAGCTCGACGTCGACGCCCTGCGCGAGCTGACCCGGGCCTTCCAGGGCTTCTACGCGTTCCCGCAGGACCCGCAGGAGCAGC
>CADCVT010000284.1 GCA_902806215.1 uncultured Solirubrobacteraceae bacterium
CGCCCGCCTCGACGAGCGCGACGTCGAGCTTGCCGTCGCGGGGGTTCACGCCGCCGGTGTTGCTGTCGCCGCCGAACGCGCTGCTGGCCGCGACGGCGATCTGCCACGCATCGCCGCGCCAGACCTCGGTCTCGGCGTTGCGCACCGCGGTGGTGACCGGCTTGCCGGTGGCGCCGGCCTTCGCCGCGCCGGCGGCGTAGGCGAGCGGGCCCAGGCGCTTCTTCAGCGGCAGCGCACCGTGCGCGGCCAGGACCGCAAGGCCCGTGCTCGCGACATTCATGAACGGCCGGCCGTCGGCGCTCGCCACCTCGGCGGTCATGGTGATGACGTCCGAGCGCCCCGCCAGCGCCGACGCCTCCTCGATGTCGAGCGGGAGCCCGAGCCAGCGCGCGAACGAGTTGGCGGTCCCCGTCGGCACCACGGCAAGCGGCACGTCAGCACGCAGCGCGAGCAACGCGGCCGCGCCCAGAGACCCGTCGCCGCCCGCGGCGACGATCCGATCGACGCCACGATCGCGCACGAGCGCCACGGCATCGGCGAGCTTGTCCTCGTCGATGCTGTTGGGGCCGTCGCACAGCTCGGTCAACGCCAGGTCGTGGACGCTGACGCCCGCCCCGCGGAGCAGTTCCGACACGTGCGAAGCAGCGGCAGCGGCCCCGGAGGCGGTGTTCGCGATCAGGAGTGTGCGCATGGCCTGGCTATCTTCCCGCCCGTGCCTGCCCCTGATCCCGGCGCATCGAGATCCCTCCGCGCCCGGCTCACCGCCGGCCCGCTGGCCCGTGCCGTCGGTCGCGTCGACCTCGTCGTCTACCGCACGATCAGGCGCGATCTGCACAGCGCTCGGGTCGAGCCCACCGTCCGGCGCTTCTCGATGTCTGGGGAGCATGCCGCCCTGTGGTACGGCATCGGCTGTATCGGCCTCGTGAGCGACGTCAGGCGCCGCGCGCAGTGGCGTCGCGCCATGCTGAGCGTCTTCGTGACCCAACTCGTCAACACCGCCGCCAAGGGCGTCGTCCGCCGTCGCCGTCCCGCGTTCGAGGACCTGCCCGCGCTCGTCAAGGTCCCGACGTCGCTGAGCTTCCCCAGCGCGCACTCGAGCACCTCGTTCGCGGCCGCCCGCGGATTCTCCGCGCTGGCGCCGCGTCTCGCTCGGCCTCTGCACGGTCTTGCGGCCCTCATGGCCCTCTCTCGGGTCTATCTCGGCGTCCATTACCCCTCCGACATCGCGGTGGGAGCCCTCTTGGGCTCTGCGATAGGGAACGCAGGTCGCTCATGAAGGTTGGGATCGTGGGAATGCCGAACGCCGGCAAGTCCTCCCTGTTCAACGCGCTGACCAAGGCCGGCGCCGAAGCGGCGAACTACCCGTTCACGACGATCGAGCCGAACGTCGCCATCGTCCCGGTCGAGGACGACCGCCTCGAGAAGGTCGCCACGACCATCGGCGCGTCGAACCTCGTCCACGACACGATCCAGTTCCACGACATCGCGGGGCTCGTGAAGGGCGCGCACGAGGGCGAGGGCCTCGGCAACCAGTTCCTCGCGAACATCCGCGAGACCGACGCGATCGTCCACGTCGTCCGCGCGCACCACGACGACAACGTCATCCACCCCGAGGGCCGCGTCGACCCGCTCGCCGACATCGAGACGATCGAGACCGAGCTGATCTTCGCCGACCTCGAGCAGGCCGAGCGGCGCCACCAGCGCGTCGTGCGCGCCGCCCGCGGCGGGGACAAGGTCGCCGTCGCCGAGGAGCAGTGGCTGGCCAAGCTCATCGAGGCCTTCCACGAGGGCAAGCCGGCGCGGACCGTCCCGCCGCCGGAGGGCGCGCCGCACGCGATGCGCGACCTCGGGCCGATCACCGCCAAGCCCGTGCTCTTCGTCGCCAACGTCGATGAGGGCAGCGACGAGGTGCCACCGGAGATCGCCGCGCACGCCGAGGCGCAGGGCGCGAAGTCGGTCGCGGTGTCGTCACGGATCGAGGCCGAGCTGTCCGAGCTCGACGACGAGGACGCCGCCGCGATGCGCGCCGACCTCGGCGTCGGCGAGTCGGGCCTGCAGACCGTCGTCCGCGGCGCGTTCTCGCTCCTGAACCTGATCGCGTTCTTCACCGCCGGCGAGGCCAAGCCCGCCCAGTCGTGGCACCTGCGCAACGGCCTGAGCGTGTGGCACGCGGCGGGCGAGATCCACTCGGACATCCAGAAGGGCTTCGTCCGCGCCGAGGTCGTCGGCTGGAAGGACCTCGTCGAGCTCGGCGGCTACGCCGGTGCGCGCGACAAGGGCGTCCTTCGGCTCGAGGGCCGCGACTACGTGATGCGCGACGGTGACGTGATCACCGTCAAGTTCACGCCGTAAGGGTTCGCGGGGCCTCACCCTTACGGCCGGAAGAATCGCCCTGGGGGCGATTCTTCGCCTAGCGACGGAGGGTCAGCACGACTTCGCGTGGCGTTCCGGTCGTCTCGATCAGCCGGACCCGGACGCGGAGGGTGCGCGCGCGACGGAGCGACCGGCGCGCGGTGGCCGACAACGGAACGCGGACCGCGCGGGTCGCGCCTGCGGCGAGCGAGTAGGGCGCTGCGCCCAGTCGCGCGGCGCGGGCGCTGCGGAACGAGAGGAGCTCGACACGGCCCGCACACGGCGCGCCCGCCGGGCAGGCGAGCCGAAGCATCGCGCGACGGAGCGAGCGGTCGACCGCGGCCGTACGAGCGATACGGGCCGAACCCGCCGGGCCGACGGACGCACGCGGAGGGAGTGGCGCGCCAAGCGGCGGCGACAAAACGCCGCCGCCCGCGGGCACCGCACCCGTCGAGGGCGAACCAGCACGATCCTGACGATCACTGTCGGCACGCTCGTTGTTCGCACTGCCACCAACCCCGTCACCGATCGACTCGTCCGGAGTGCCCCCACCCGGAGCCCCGCCGGGGCAGCCGTCGACAGCCCGGTGGAACACGACGAAGCTGGCCGTCGACGGGACCTGCTGCCACGCGATGAGGCCGACCGGCCCGCGGTCGAGCACCGGCGGCATCGGGATCGACCCGTTGCGCGTGATCTGCGTGTACGGGCACGGCGGCTTGGCGAGGTCCGGGACGGTGACCGAGACCGTGCCCTGCATGCTGCTCGTGACCGCGACGGCCGCTCCGCTCGTGTCGAACCCGACGCGCGGGACGTGGCTCGAGCCGATGCCGGGCACGAGCGCGGGGGCGCGCGGCAGCCCGTCTGTCCCGACGGGCTGCAGCTGAAGGCCGGTCGACCGGCCGCTGTTGCTGTCCCAGGTGAAGAACTCCATCGCGATGAGCGCGGATCCGTCCGGGCCCGAGCCGATGGCGCCGGAGCCCGACGAGCCGTGCCAGGTCTCGCCGCCCTGCACGGCGGGATCGACCGCGAACGGCCCGCGGGGCACCCCGCCGCCGGGCGCGGTGACGACCCACTGGTCGTGGCTGCTCCGCTCGTTGCTCGTCTCGAACAGGACGGCCATGGACCCGTCGCGGTTGCCCGACAGCCCGAGAACCCGCGGGAACCACCCCGGTAGGTCGCCCGGGGCCCACTGCGCCGGCGCGAACGTCCCGCCCGGCGGGCGCCGCGAGAAGCCGACGCGGTTCGGCTCGAAGGTCTGGCGCAGGACCGTGGCGACGCCGGCTGCGTCGATCGTGAGCGGGATCCCGGAGCTCGGCTGCTCGGGTCCGAACAGCGGCCCGACGCGGACCGCCATCCGCGCCTCGTTCTCCTCGGCCCACGTGACGATCGTCTCGACCGGGCCCGCGGCGAGCGAGAACGACGGGACGCGGACGCCGGTGGCCAGGACCTGCGCCGGCCCCAGGACGCCGCCCGGTCCGGCGGTCGCCACCCGGATGGTGCCTCCCGTGTACCACGCGACCGACGCGGTCCCGTCGCCCGCGACCGCGACGTCGGCCCACGGGAACCACATGCGCTCCTGGTCGTAGGCGTCGTCGGTGAAGAGGTCCTGGTGCGGGCCGTAGGTGCCGTCCGGGCTGCGAACCGCGAAGCGCAGGCCGCGACCCCCGAACTCGCCGCGGTGCTGCGGGACCCACACCACGGCGCTCGTGCCGTCGGGGCCGATGTCGGCCTGCGGGGAGAAGCCGTTCGCCGTGATCTGCTCGGGCGCCGTCCACTCGCCCGCGACGGCCGTCCCGGCGAAGCCTGAGGAGACGGCGACCATGGCCGCGAGCAATTGGAGAAGGCGAACCACGATGGTCAGCGTAGACGCTGTAAGCGCTCGCTGGCGCTCCCGCTTACAGTCGGAGGATCGCCCAGGGGGCGATCCTCCCTCGCGCTAAGCCACCGCCCGCAACCGGCGCTCGCCGGGCTCGGGCTCGGCGTGCGGCTGCGGGGCGGGGCGGTCACCGAGCCGCCAGACGCTGCGCATCGCGCGCAGCAGCAGGACGGTGACGGCCAGGAGGATCGCCAGCACGAGCCCGGCGACGCCGTATTCGGTGGGCGACGCGGACGCCTTGGGCGGCGCCTCGTCGAGTGCGGCAGCGACCGCGCGCGGCGTCGGCGTGCGGTACATCGGCGTCTTGGCGAAGTTCGACCGGGCGAGCTCGAACGCCGGCTTCGGCGCCCCGTCGGCGTAGTGGAGCAGGCCCTTGTTGTGGATCGGGTCGCGCTCGGCGTCGGTGATGTCCGTGCGCTTCGCGCCGCCGTCCCAGTCGGGCTTCACGGCGAACTCCCGCAGCGTC
>CADCVT010000285.1 GCA_902806215.1 uncultured Solirubrobacteraceae bacterium
CCGCGACGAACCGCCCGGAGATCCTCGATCCGGCGCTCCTGCGCCCCGGCCGCTTCGACCGCCGCATCGCGGTCTCGCCGCCCGACCGCGACGGCCGCCTGAAGATCCTCGAGGTCCACACACGCGGCAAGCCGCTCGCGGAGCACGTGGACCTCAAGGGGATCGCGTCCTCCACCCCGGGCATGGTCGGCGCCGACCTGCGCAACCTCGTCAACGAGGCCGCGCTGAGCGCAGCGCGCCGCGGAGACCAGGAGATCACCACCGCGGACTTCACGAACTCGCTCGAGCGGATCATCCTCGGCGCCGAGCGCCGGATCACGATCTCCTACGACGAGCGCGAGCGCACCGCCTACCACGAGTCCGGCCACGCGGTGCTCGGCATGCTCGAGCCCGGCGCCGACCCCGTGCGCAAGGTGTCGATCGTCCCGCGCGGGCGCGCGCTCGGCGTGACGTTCCAGTCGCCCGAGTCCGACCGCTACGGCTACGACGAGCGCTACCTCAAGGGCCGCATCGTCGGCGCGCTCGGCGGCCGCGCCGCCGAGGAGATCGTCTACGGCAACGTCACGACGGGCGCCGAGTCCGACCTCGAGCAGGTCACGAACATCGCGCGCCAGATGGTCGGGCGCTGGGGCATGTCGGACAAGATCGGCTTGGTCAGCGTCCTCCCCGGCCCGGGCGACGACTCGATGTTCTTCCCCGGCACGACCGGCCAGACGTCGGAGTCGACGCGCGAGATCGTCGACCGCGAGGTCCGCCGGATCGTCGAGGAGTGCTACCGCTCGGCGCTCGAGAAGCTGCGCGAGAACCGCGACAAGCTCGAGGCGCTCACGAAGGAGCTGCTCGACGAGGAGACGCTCGACGAGGCCGACGCGTACCGCGTCGCGGGCTTCGATCGCAAGCCGCCGGCGGCGGAGATCGGCGGCACGCCGGACGTCGCCAGCAACGGGAACGGAAGCGGCAACGGCGCCGTCTCCGGCGGCATCTCCTCCGTCGACGCCTAGAGCGAGCCGGTCACGCGGGTGACCTCGGCGATCGAGGTCCTCCCCTGCCTGACCTTGTCCAGGCCGTCCTCGCGCAGGCGGCGCATGCCCTGGCGCTCGGCGACCTCGCCGATCTTGTCGGCGGCGGCACGCTCGACGACCAGCGTGCGGATCTCGTCGGTGATGCTCATGACCTCGTACAGCCCGAGGCGGCCCTTGTAGCCGGAGCCGCCGCAGCGCGAGCAGCCGCCCGGGCCGTAGGCGTCGACGGGCGCGGTCACCGTGAAGCCGGCGTCGCGCAGGGCCTCGACGCTCAGCGTCACGGGCTTCTTGCAGTGCTCGCACAGCGTCCGCGCGAGGCGCTGGGCCACGACGCAGTCGATCGCGCTGGAGACGAGGAAGGACTCGATGCCCATCTCGATGAGGCGCGTCACGGCGCCGGGGGCGTCGTTGGTGTGCAGCGTCGAGAGGACGAGGTGGCCGGTGAGCGCGGCCTCGATGGCGATCTGGGCCGTCTCGCGGTCGCGGATCTCGCCGACCATGATCACGTCCGGATCGGCGCGCATCATCGCGCGCAGGCCGCTGGCGAACGTCAGGCCGGCCTTCGGGTTCGTCTGGACCTGCGTGATCCCGGCGACCTGGTACTCGACCGGGTCCTCGATCGTGATGATGTTCTTCTCGGGCGTGTTGATGACGCCGAGCGCCGCGTAGAGCGACGTCGACTTGCCCGAGCCGGTCGGGCCCGTGACGAGCACCGCGCCGTACGCCTGGCGGTAGGCCTTCGAGAAGCGCGCGAGGTCGTCCTCGCCCATCCCGAGCCGGTCGAGCTCCATGATGACCGACGACTTGTCGAGGATGCGCATGACGATCGACTCGCCGTGGACGCTCGGGAGCGTCACGACGCGCAGGTCGATCGGGTGACCGTCGATCGTCAGGCTGACGCGGCCGTCCTGCGGCACGCGACGCTCGGCGATGTCGAGGTCGGACATGATCTTCACGCGGCTGACGACGCCGGAGACCATCCGCTTGGGGATCGTCGTCGTCTCGATGAGCACGCCGTCGATGCGGAAGCGGACGCGAAGCTGGTTGTCCTCGGGCTCGAAGTGGATGTCCGAGGTGCCCTGCTCGACCGCCTGGGCGATGATCTGGTTGACGAGCTTGATGACCGGCGCGTCGTCGGCGGACTCGCGCAGGTCGACGACCTCGGCGGGCCCGTTCTCGGCCTCGTACTCCTCGTCGAGGCTGGTCGTGGCGACCACGTCGTCGAGGCGCGCGATGCGGCTGATGACGGCGGCGATGTCCTCGTGGGAGGCGACCGCGGCACGGACCTCGAGGCCCGTCATGATCGCGATGTCGTCGATCGCCAGGACGTTGGCGGGGTCGGCCATCGCGACGAGCACGGTGCGCTCGTCGATGTAGGCGACCGGGACGGCCTCGTAGCGCTTGGCGGCTGCGGGGCCGAGGAGGTTCGTGGCGGCCATGTCGACCTGGAAGCGGCTCAGGTCGAGGTGGTCGAGGCCGTGGCGCTCGGCGGTTGCACGCGCGAGCTGGTCCTGCGTGATGTGCTTCTCGTCCAGTAGCATCGCCGCAGCGGTCTTCCCTGCGGCGCGGGCGGCGTCGACCGCCCACTCCATCCGGCCGGGATCGACGAAGCGAAGCTCCACCAGGACGTCGGTGAGCGAGCGGCTGGGGCCTCCACGCCGCGTGGGAGGCGTGATGCCGTCCCACTGGCCGGTGGCGTCGGGTGTGGTGAGGGGAGAGAGGTGCATGGATCCGGGGCCGACTCCTCCCCTGATCGGCAGCGCTGGACAGTTGTTTAGCTCTGGCCCCTTGCGGCTAGCCGCATCGGCGCCAAGGGTGCCGGCTCCCCGGTCCATCGCTCGAAGCTCAGTGCCCCCTGCCGGACGAGGATCTCGAGGCCGTCGACGGTGTCGCTGCCGTTCGCGCTCGCCTGCTTGACGAGCTCCGTCCCTCCTGGCTTGTAGGCGAGGTCGACCACCGTTGCGTAGCCCTCTGGGTCGAGCGGGACGTCGTCGCCGTGGAGCCCCACCGGCGTGCAGTTGACCAGCATCTCGGCCTGAACAGCATCGACGACGACCGTGGCGCCCAGGCCGGCCGCCCGCTCCGGGGTCCGCGCGAGGACGGAGACCTCGGCGCCGACCTGGAGCAGTGCCCACACGACGGCGCGGGCCGATCCGCCCGCCCCGAGGACGAGCGCGCTTGCGGGCGGATCGCCGATTGCGGCGAGGAAGCCTGGCGCGTCGGTGTTCTCTCCCTCGATGCCGCCTTCTTCGAAGGTCAGCGTGTTCACGGCTCCGATGGAGCGAGCGGCGTCCGACACCACCACGGAGAGCGCGAGGGCGGCCTCCTTGTGCGGGATCGTGACGTTGACCCCGTGGAAGCCGGCCTGCGGAAGGGCCCTGACGGTCTCGTCGAACAGCTCGGGCGGGATCGGCAGGCGATGGTAGCGCCAGCCGTCGAGGCCGAGCGCCTCGTAAGCCGCGTGGTGCATCTGCGGCGACCGGCTGTGTGCGACGGGCCAGCCGACGACGCCGAAGCGTTTCGGCTCCGCGGTCACCTCAGCAGGTGTCCGGCGAGTTGCCGCCGGCGCGCTCGCGCGCCTCGTTGTACTTGTTGACGTCCTCCTGGAACTCGGCGTCGGTCGCCGAGAAGCTGTGCTCGCCGCACGTGCCGGGCTTGACCACATAGAAGAGGAAGTCGGAGTCCGCCGGGTTGGCCGCCGCCTTGATCGATGCGAGGCCCGGGCTGCCGATCGGGCCGGGCGGCAGGCCGGCGCGACGGCGCGTGTTGTAGGGCGAGTCGATCGCCAGCTCGGACTCCTTCAGCGGGCGGCTCCAGTTGCGCGTCGCGAACCGGATCGTCGCGTCGATGCCGAGCGGCATCCCGTCCTGGAGGCGGTTGTGGATGACGGCGGAGATCAGCCGCCGCTCCTTGGCCACCTGCGCCTCGCGCTCGACCATCGAGGCGATGATCAGCACCTCGTAGGTCGAGAGGTTGCGCGCCCGGGCGCGGCGCATGTTGACCTTGCTGATGTTGCGGCGGAAGGCGTCGAGCTGGTCGGCCACGAGGCGGCGCGCGGTGGCGCCGGGCGGGAGCTCGTACGTGGCCGGGAACAGGAAGCCCTCGAGGCTCGCCAGGTTGCTGGGCGCGCCGTAGCGGCGGGGCTTGAAGTCCGACGTCGGCTTCTCCGACGCCTGGAGGTAGCTGCCCTTCAGGCCGGCCTGCTTGAGGAGCGGGTTCGACTCGCGCCGCGAGCGGCCCTCGGGGATCGTGAGGTTGACCGTCCGCGGCGGCGGCGGGCCCGCCTCGAGCGTCTTGATCGCGTCGTCGTAGGAGGAGTCCTTCTTCAGGCGGTACGTCCCCGCCTGGAGGCTGGCTCCGTCGAGCCGCGAGCGCAGCGTGAAGACGAACGCGGAGTCGACGATGTCGTTCTCGGCGAGGATGTCCCCCACCTCGTCGGCGGTCGAGTCGGTCGGGACGGTGACGCTGATCGTCTCGCCCCCCTCCCCCTTGAACGGCTGGAAGATCGTGTTGGCCAGCCAGGCCGCGCCCGCGATCAGCAGGAGGGCGAGGATCCCGAGGATCCGGCCGAGCCGCGGGCGTCCGCGCTTGCGCGCCTCGCCCGGCGGAGGGGGCGGCGGCGGGATCGTGCGGCGGCTGACGCGCTTGGGCGGAACGGGGCGTTCGTCCTCGTCGCCGAAGCGGGCGGTGCGGGCCGGCAGCGGCGTCGTCGGAGCGGGCGTCACCGC
>CADCVT010000286.1 GCA_902806215.1 uncultured Solirubrobacteraceae bacterium
CGATCTTCGCCCTCGCCAACGCGGGCGTCGCCCTGAACGGCGACATGCTCGACCGGGCGCTCGGCTCGAGCGTGACGCTCGGCGTGGTCGTCGGCCTCGTCGCCGGCAAGCTGCTCGGGATCACGCTGCTCTCGCTGGGCGCCACGAAGGTCGGTCAGGGCCGCCTGCCCGAGGGCGTCGGCGTCTCGCACCTGATCGCCGGGGCGGCGCTCGCCGGCATCGGCTTCACCGTCGCGCTCTTCATCGCCGAGCTCGCGTTCGACGATGCCCAGCTCCGGGAGGAGGCCAAGGTCGGTGTGCTCGCAGGCTCGTTCATCGCCGCGCTCCTCGCGACGGCGCTCTTCCAGCTCGCGGCGCGGCGCACCAAGGCCAAGCCCGAGAGGCCGGTGACGCTCGACCGCCCGGTCGACCCGGACGTCGACCACATCCTCGGGCCGGTCGACGCGCCGCTCACGCTCGTCGAGTTCGGCGACTACGAGTGCTCGTTCTGCGGGCGCGCGACAGGCGTCGTCGACGAGCTGCGCGAGCGCTTCGGCGACCGGCTGCGCTACGTCTACCGTCACCTGCCCGTCGCCGACAAGCACCCCAACGCGCAGCTTGCCGCGGAGGCGGCGGAGGCCGCCTCGGCGCAGGGGCGCTTCTGGGAGATGCACGACCGGCTGTTCGACCGCCAGGACGACCTCAACTGGGACGTGGTGGTCGACGAGGCCCAGGCGCTCGGGCTCGACCTCGACCACTTCATCGACGACCTGCAGGAGCGCGTCCATGAGGAGCACGTGCGCGTCGACGTCGAGAGCGCCCACGCCAGCAGCGTCCGCGGCACGCCGACGTTCTTCGTCGGCGACCGTCGCCACAGCGGCCCGTGGGACGCCGGCTCGCTCGCCGCCGCCCTGGAGGCCTGACGCCCGCGCGCGACGGCCCCGTCGACCGCCGCGCGCAGGGCCGGGCCTAGCGCTCGCGGCGCAGCCGGTACACGACCTCGCAGTTGCTCGCGATGCTGTCGCGCGCGTCGGCACGGACCACGTCGCGCCGGCCCGCGCCGCAGTCGATCCGCTCGACGGAGCCGTTCGCCGCGTCGACGGCGTCGTTGCCGGCGCCGCCGGAGACGCGGTTCTTGCCGTCTCCGCCGTCGAGCCGGTCATTGCCGTCGCCGCCGACGATGCGGTCGCCGCCGAGGCCACCGGAGATGGAGTCGTTGCCGTCGCCGCCCTCGAGCCGGTCGGCGCCCGCGCCGCCGGAGATGTCGTCGCCGGCGTCGCCGCCGGAGATGTCGTCGGCCGCGAGGCCGCCCGAGAGGAAGTCGAAGCCCTCGCCGCCGGTGATCGTGTCCGCGCCGTTGGCGCCTGAGACGTCGTCGGGGCCGTCTCCGCCAGACAGCACGTCGTCGCCGATGCCGCCGGTGATGAAGTCGAACCCGGCGCCGCCGATGAGGCGGTCGTCGCCCGCACCGCCGGCGAGGTCGTCCTCGGTGTCCTCACCGAAGACGTAGTCGTTGCCCTGGCCGGCCTGCACGACGTCGAAGCCGGGGCCGCCGTGGATGCAGTCGTCGCCCTGCAGGCCGGTGATGTCGTCGTCGCCCTCGAACCCGAAGATCCGGTCGACGCCGTTCGTGCCGACCTGCGAGTCGTTGCCCGGGCCTCCGTTGGTGGCCGGGGTCGTCTCGTTGGGACACACGGTCGGATCCGCGCCCTGCGCGAAGGCGGCCGGCGCGGACGCAAGCGCCCCGCACACCATCAGGATCCCGACGGACCAGGTCCGCCCTGTTGCGATGCTCATGAAGCCCTCCCGCTGACGTTGTCAGTGGGCTTCTCGCCGGAAGCGGCGCAAAGCAGCACACCGTGTCATCCGGATGACATCGCCGGTGGGCGCGCGTACGGTTCGGGCGTGGGCGCACGACCGATCCCGTTGTTCTGGCGTCTGTTCATCCCGAACGCCACGGTGCTCGGCGTGGCGTGCGTCGTGCTCATCGTCGAGCCGGCCAACGGCCGGGTCCCCGCGCTCGTGGGCGGGCTGACGGTGATGGTCGCCGCGAACCTCCTGCTCATCCGCAGGGCCGTCACCCCGCTGACGCGGCTGACGGCGCTGATGCGCCGCGTCGACCCGCTGCACCCGGGCGAGCGCATCCCGCTGCTCGGGCCGAGCTCGGAGGTGACCGTCCTCGCCGAGGCCTTCAACGACATGCTCGACCGACTCGAGGCCGAGCGCCGCGACAGCGGGCTCCGCGCACTCAGCGAACGCGAGGCGGAGCGGCGCCGGCTCGCGGCGGAGCTGCACGACGAGGTCGGCCAGATGCTCACGGCGGCGTCGCTGCAGACCGCGCGGCTGGCCGCGCGGACGCCTCCGGATGTCCGTCCCGACGCCGAGGCGCTGCGCGACACGATCGACGAGACCGTCGAGCAGGTGCGGACGATCGCGCGTCAGCTTCGGCCCGAGGCCCTCGACGCGCTCGGTCTCGTCCCCGCTTTGACGAACCTCACCGAGCGGGTGGGCGAGCAGACCGGCCTGCGCTTCGAGCGGTCGCTCGCCCGCGACCTCCCCGAGCTCACCCCCGACGGCGAGCTCGTGATCTACCGGGTCGCCCAGGAGGCGATCACGAACGCCATCCGTCACGCGAACCCGCAGACCGTCGAGGTCGTCCTTCGCGCGGAGCGCACGTGCGTGACGCTGGAGGTGCGCGACGACGGCCGCGGCATCGCCGGCCCCAACGGCAACGGGACGGGCATCCGGACGATGCGCGAGCGCGCCCTGACCGTCGGCGCGACGCTCGACGTGCTGCCGCAGCGCCACGGCGGCACGACCGTGCGCCTGCGGGTCGACGTGGAGGACCTGTGAACGCGCCGCTCACGAAGGTGCTGCTCGCCGACGACCACGCGGTGCTGCGGCGGGGGCTGAAGGGCCTGCTCGAGGAGCAGGAGGACTTCGTCGTCGTGGCCGAGGCCTCCGACGGCGCCGAGGCCGTGAGCGCGGCGCTCGCCGCCGAGGTCGACCTCGCGATCCTCGACGTGTCGATGCCGAGGCTGACGGGGATCCAGGCCGCGCGGCAGCTGGCCGAGCACCGCCCGAACCTCCGCACGCTGATCCTCTCGATGCACGAGAACGAGCAGTTCTTCTTCGAGGCGCTGCGGGCCGGAGCGTCGGGCTACGTCCTGAAGTCGGCTGCCCACGAGGACCTCGTCCCGGCGTGCCGGGCCGCGCTGCGGGGGGAGCCGTTCCTCTACCCGCGAGGCGTCGCCGCGCTCGTCCGCGAGTTCCTCGACCGCGGAGCCGACAGCACACAGAGCGATCCCCTCTCCGCGCGCGAGACCGAGATCGTCAAGCTCATCGCCGAGGGGATGACCGGGCGCGAGATCGCCGAGCTGCTCCACATCGCCGAGAAGACGGTCGAGCGCCACCGCTCGAACGTGTTCGAGAAGCTCGGGCTCAAGGACCGCGTCGCGCTGACGCGCTACGCGATCCGGCGCGGGCTCGTGGAGCCCTGACCGCTCGCGCGCTGCTCGATGCGCCAGGCCCGCTGGGTGCCCGAGGTCGTGATCGGCGAGAGGACGATCCGATCCCGGAGGTCGTCGGCGACCTCGATCACGGCCTCGGCCTCGTGGTCGGCCTCGCGGTCGACGTCCCGGCCGGCGATGCGCATGTCCGCGAGCTCGGTCGAGCAGGCGTCGGCGTACACGCTCTCGGCCAGCCGCACGAGGTCGTCGGTCACGTCGCGTTGCGTCGAGAGCGTGACCCACGAGAGCGTGATGCCGAGGGACGGCTGGGCATGGTCGCTGTAGACCGCGAAGAACTGGGCGCTGACGAACACCTCGCGACCGGCGGCGACGGCAGCGTGCGTGTCGACCCACGCAGCAGCATCGTCAGCCTCGTGCTCCCGGATCTCGGAGGTGCGGTCGCGGTCGAGATCGACCCGCACGCCGACACGGAGAACTCGGAGCGGCCGAGACATACCGACTCGAGTACCCGCCACGGGGCATATACGGTGTGGCCGTGGTTCCGGACCCCGAAGCGCTCGTCGGCCGCCTGCTCGAGGTGGAGGTGTCGGCCCTGTGCGACGCGGACAAGTCTCTGCCGGTGGTCGATCACGAGATCCATGCCATGGTGCCCGATGTCCGCTTCGCCGGACCGGCGCTGACCGTCGTCGCCGAGGACGACCACCTCCCGGTGCTCAGCGCCCTCGCGCAGGCGCGGGCGGGCGACGTGCTTGTCGTCGCGGGCAACGGCCACCGCAAGGCCGTCCTCGGAGAGCTGTTCGCCACGGAGGCGCGCCGGCGCGGCGTCGCCGGCGTGGTCATCGACGGCTTCTGCCGCGACGTGGCGGGCCTGCGCCGGGTCGGGCTGCCGGTGTTCGCGCGCGGGACGCTGCCGATGTCCGGCGCGACGGTGGCGCGGGCGCCGATCGGGACGCCGGTCCGCTGCGGCGGCGTCGAGGTCGGGCCCGATGCGATCGTGTTCGGCGACGACGACGGCGTGGTCATCGCGCCCCCGGCCCAGGTCCTCGCGGCGCTCGACACCGCCGAGGCGATCGGTCGCGCCGAACGCGCGATGCTCGACCGGATGGCCGGAGGCACTCCGCTGGCCGATCTCACGAACTGGGCCGAGCACGTCGCGCGCCTCGACGCGGGCGACACCAGCGCGCTCGCCTTCCGTGTCGATGGCGGCTGAGGGCTGGTCGGGCCGCTTCGCCCGGCGCGCCCAGGCGCGCACGAGTCCGGAGCTCACCGCCATCATCGCGGGCGTCCCGCCCGGCGTCCTGGCCATGACGGGCGGCTTCCCCAACCCCGCGACCTTCCCTGGCGAGGTGCTCGACGAGATCGTCGCGCGGCTCGTGCGCGACGACCCCGGCGTCGCGCTCCAGTACACGCCGTGCGAGGGCCTGCCGAGCGTCCGCGAGTACCTCGCCGACCGCCAGGAGCAGCTCCAGGGCCGGCGCCCCGAGCGCGGGGAGATCATCGTCACGAGTGGCGGGATGGAGTGCATCCAGCTCATGTGCCAGGCCCTCGTGGATCCGGGCGACGCGATCGCCGTCGAGGCGCCGACGTACCTCGGGGCGCTGCTGGCGTTCGCCGGCATCGAGGCGGACGTCCACGGCATCGCGACGGACGACGACGGTCTGCGCGTGGACCTGCTCGCCGAGGCGCTCGCGGCAGGGCTGCGCCCGAAGTTCCTCTACGTCATCCCCGAGTACCAGAACCCGACCGGCCGGACGCTCCCGCTCGCCCGCCGGCAGGAGCTCGTGGAGCTCTGCCGGCGCCACGACGTGTTGATCTTCGAGGACGTCGCCTACCGAGAGCTCGGGTTCGACGGGTCGGCGCTTCCCTCGCTGTGGTCACTCGCGCCCGACCTCGTCGTCCAGGCCGGGACGTTCTCCAAGGTCTTCTTCCCCGGCGTGCGGCTCGGCTGGGCGACGGGGCCTGCCGAGGTGCTCGCGGAGCTGGCGGCCGCAAAGCAGAACACGGATCAGTGCGCGGGCGGCCTGGGCCAGCGGATGGTCGAGGAGTACGGGCGCGCGGGGCACTTCGAGCGGCGGCTGCCGGCGGCGCGGGAGCTCTACGCGTCGCGCTGGCGCGCGCTCCGCACGGCGCTCGAGCGCCACCTCCCACCGGGGTGCTCGTGGACCGAGCCGGAGGGCGGGTTCCTGACGTGGGTCACGCTCCCCGAGGAACTCGACGTGATCGCCCTGCGCCCGGCGGCCACCGCCGCCGGCGTCGCCTACGTCCCCGGGCAGCCGTTCTACTCCTCCGGGGAGGGAGCCAACGAGATGCGGCTCTCCTTCAGCCACCTCGCCGAGGCTGAGCTCGATCGGGCGGTCGAGCGCCTCGGCGGGGTCGTGCGGGCGGCGCTCGCAGACCCGCCCTGATCCCAGGCATGGCGGGGGACGGGTGGCGAACCCGTGAGCAGCCACGTGCCGTCGGCGCACCGGGCGAGCTCGCCCGCACGACAGAGCGCGTTGAGCGCGCTCGACGCCGTCGGGCGCCGCATGCACGCGAGCTGGGCGATGATCTCGTGCGTCAGGCGCAGCGGGACGTGCACGCCGTCCGGCGTGACGCGGCCCCAGCGGTCGGCGAGGTGCCAGACGAGCATGTGCAGCCGCAGCTCGGCGTGACGGACGTGGGCGATCGCGAGGTGGAAGGCGAGCGAGCGCGAGCGCTGGACGGTGCGCGACAGGAGCTCGATCATGATGCTCGGCCAGCGGCAGGCGATCCTGGCGAACCGGTCGTCGAGGATCGCGAGCGTCGTGCGCTCGAGCGCGGTCCACGACGCCTCGTAGGACACCGAGGCCTCGGCCTCGTCCCAGGGCCGCAGGACATCGCCGGCACCGACGAGCTCGGGACAGCGGCGCCCGTCGAGCTCGAGCGTCCGCGTCAGCAGCCCGTCGACGACGAGCAGCCCGACCGCGCCCTCGAACCGGCGGTCGTCGGCGGCCGGCGACCACGGACCCGCGTCGACCCACAGCTTCGGGCTGATCGCGCGGCGGCGAAGGAGATCGGCGGTAGCGTCGTCGAGGCCGCGGAGCAGATCGGGTTCCTCGTCGAAGACGCGGACGCCGTCCTGCACAGCGTGCGGGGATCGTCCGGTCCAGCCCGCGACGGTGTGATCGTCGATCTGCCCTGCCAGCGCTGCCGTCATCCCGGAGACCTCCTGTCGTGGTACCGGTCGTCCTGTCCGCAGGCACGCCCTTCGAGGCTGGGGGAGGACCCCCATCTGACCGTGCGACCAACCCCCATCGCCTACCAGGAGATAGGTACGCTATACCTATAGGCATGACTCATGTGGACGTCGTCGTCATCGGTTCCGGGCTCGGTGGGCTGAGCTCCGGCGCGTACCTCGCCGCGAACGGGCAGCGCGTGCTCGTCTGCGAGCAGTACGACGTCGCGGGCGGGTGCAGCCAGGTGTTCCGGCGCAAGCGCGAGTGGCAGTTCGACGTCGGCTTGCACTACGTGGGCGGCGTCCACCGCGGCGAGATCGGGTCGGTCCTGCGCGGCGTCGGGCTCGAAGGCCGGATGGAATGGATCGAGATGGATCCCGACGGCTTCGACACCCTGCTGTTTCCGCAGCACGAGGTCCGGGTGCCGAAGGGGTGGGACGCGTACGCCGGGCGACTGCGCGAGGCGTTCCCGAGCGAGGGCGAGGGGCTCGACCGGTGCCTGCGCATCCTCCGCGGCGTGGCCGAGCAGCTGCGCAACGTCCCGATGCCGAAGTCCAAGCTCGACCTCCTGCGCTTCCCCTTCCGCGCCGGGACGGTCGTTGCGTGGGGGATGCACTCGCTCGACGACCTCTTCGATCACTGCAGGCTGAGCGCCGAGGCGCGGGCGGTCATCGTCGCGCAGTCCGGCGACTACGCGACGCCGCCGTCGCGGACCCCGGTCGCGCTGCACGCCGGGCTGCTCGACCACTACCTCGACGAGGGCGCGTTCTACCTGCGCGGCGGCGGCCAGACGCTCGCCGCGCACCTGCTCGACGTCATCCACACCCATGGCGGCCGCGTGCGCACGCACGCGCGGGTCGAGCACATCGCGGTCGCCGACGGGCGGGTGCGGGGCGTCCGCCTGCAGACCGGCGAGGAGATCCGTGCCGACGCCGTCGTCTCGACCGCCGACATCAAGCAGACCTACACGCGGCTGCTCGACCGGACCGCCGTCTCCTCGCGCTTCCGCGAGCGCGTCAGGTCGTTCCGCATGGCGACGCCGCTCTTCTGCGTCTACCTGGGCATCGACCGCGACCTGCGCGACGCGATGCCGAACACGAACTACTGGTGCCACCCGGACTACGACCCCGAGGGCGCGTACGCGAAGGCGACGTCTGGCGAGATCGGCGAGCGCCCGCCGGTGTACATCACCTCCGCGACGGTGAAGGACCCGGACGGCCATGGCCACGCGCCTGCCGGCTGCTCGACGCTCGAGCTCATGACGTGGACGACGCCGTCGACCGACGCCTGGGGCGTCCCGGGGCTCGAGCCCGCGACCGACCGGTACTCGAAGGACGACGCCTACCGTCAGACGAAGACGGCGCTGTCCGAGCGACTCATCGACGTCGCCGAGGACGTCCTCGGGGACCTGCGCCCGCACATCCGCTGGCAGGAGGCCGCGACGCCGCTGACCCACGAGCGATACACGCTGTCGACCGACGGCGCGAGCTACGGCATCGAGCTCGCCACCGACCAGACCGGGCCGCGCCGCCCCGCGGCACGCACGCCCGTCGGCGGCCTGTACCTCGCCGGCGCGAGCGCGCGCAGCGGGCACGGGATCGTCGGGGCACTGAGCGGCGGGCGCGAGGCCGCGTCGCAGGTCCTCGACCGCGACCTGGCGGCCGAGGTCCGCAAGGGCGCGGTGTTCGCCGACGTCGATCGCCTCACCGCGGGAGGCCCTGACTTCGACGCGCTGGCCGCGTGCCGGCGCCTGCAGGACAAGGCGCGGCGCAGGCCGCGCGCCGCGGTCCCGGCGTGAGCCTGACGAACACGGCGGCGGCGGTGCTCGGCCTGGTCGTCCTCGGCGCCGAGTCCGGCTACGAGATCCGCCGCTCGGCCGAGCGGTCGGTGCGGTTCTTCTGGACCCTCGGGCCGCCGCAGATCTACGCGGAGCTCAAGCGGCTGGAGGCCGACGGTCTCGTCGAGGGCCGCGACGACGCCCGTGGCGGGCGCGCCCGCCGCGCGTACGCGGCCACTCCGGCGGGGGAGGAGGCGCTGCGCAGCTGGTTCGCGGCCGACGAGGACGCCGCGCTCGAGCTCCGCGACCCCGAGCTGCTGCGGCTGTTCTTCGCCGACGCGGTCGAGCCCGACGCCGCCCGGCGGCAGGTCGACGCCATGCGCCGTCGCTCCGAGCGCTCGCTCGAGCAGTTCCGCCGGGAGATCACGCCCGCCGCCGAACGCGCGCGGGAGACCGGCGCGGAGTTCCCCGGCCACGTCGCGGCGTTCGGCCGCGAGTTCCACGAGTTCATCATCGGCTGGTGCGAGCGGATGGACGCGACCCTCGCGTCCGAGGCCGAACGCACGTCATGATGGAGGGATGACCCGGCGGCTCGCCCCGGCCGCGGGCGTCGCGGTCATCTTCGCTCTGCTCTACGGCGCGCCCGTCGCGGGTGGGCAGGAACCGCCCCCGCCGGAGGCCGCGCCGGCTCCACCTCCGCCGCCGCTGACGGCACCCCGCGGCCCGCGCGCCGTGGCGCCTGGAGGCCGCCTGGCCATCCGCCTCGACGGGCTCGGTCCGGGTGCAC
>CADCVT010000287.1 GCA_902806215.1 uncultured Solirubrobacteraceae bacterium
AGGCGTACCAGATCAGCCAGTACGACGAGCCGCTGTGCGTCGGCGGCCGGCTGGGCGAGGTGCGCATCCACCGGGTGCACGTCGAGGAGGACGCGGCGAAGCTCATCCACGCCGGCGGCAGCGGCCGCATCCATGGCTCGGACGCGAGCGTCGTCGACTTCAACCGGGGCGGCACGCCGCTGGCCGAGATCGTCTCCGAGCCCGACGTCCGCTCGGCCGAGCAGGCGCGCGAGTGGCTGACGCTGCTGCGCGAGACGCTCCGCCAGCTCGGCGTCTCCGACGTCGACATGTCGCAGGGCTCGCTGCGCTGCGACGCGAACGTCTCGATCCGGCCCAAGGGCGAGGAGCGCTTCGGCACGAAGACCGAGCTCAAGAACATGAACTCGTTCGCGTTCATCGAGCAGGGCATCAAGGCCGAGGTCCAGCGCCAGATCGAGATCAAGGAGAGCGGCCGCGACGTCGAGCAGGAGACGCTGCACTTCGACCCGGTGAGCGGCCGCATCACGTCGCTGCGCTCCAAGGAGGAGGCGCACGACTACCGCTACTTCCCCGAGCCCGACCTCGTCCCGATCGCGATCACGCCCGAGATGCTCGACGCCGCCCGCGCCGAGCTGCCCGAGCTGCCCGCGGCGCGGCAGGAGCGCTACGAGCAGCTCGGCGTCGACAGCGACAGCGCGCGCGATCTCGTGTTCCGGCCGGAGCTCGCGACGTTCTTCGACGAGGCCCGCGAGACCGACGGCGTCGAGCCGGCGCCGCTCGCGAAGTTCCTCATCAACAACTCGGCGAAGGCGCTCGAGGCGAAGCCCGACGCGGTCGCGAAGCTCGTCTCCCTCGTGGCCGCCCGTTCGGTGACGGCGCAGAACGCCGTGGTCGTGCTGGACGAGCTCAGCGAGGGCGAGACGGACCCGAGTGCGGTCATCGAGCGCGAGGGGCTCGGCACGATGGGCGGTGGCGACGAGCTCGACTCCGTCGTCGACGCCGCGCTCGCCGCCAACGCGGATGCCGCCGAGAAGATCAAGGGCGGCAACATGAAGGCGATCGGCCCGATCATCGGCTTCGTGATGAAGGAGACCAAGGGCCGCGCCGACGGCGGCGAGGTCACCAGGCTCGTGCGGGCGAAGCTCGGGCTCTAGGCCCGGTCGCAACTCCGCAAGTTCGATCAGGCGCCGGATCGCGCGAACGCGCAAGATCTGAGGCATGTCCTCGGTCCCGCCCGACCGCCTGCGTTCGCTCGTCGACCACATGCTCGGAGCGCTCGACGCGCAGCTCGACGGGCGCGCGCTTGCCCGCACGGCCTTCCTGAGCCGGTTCCACTTCGACCGGCTCGTCGCCGACGGGCTCGGCGAGTCGCCGGCCGCGTTCCGGCGACGCCTGCTGCTCGAGCGGGCGGCGTGGGACCTTCTGCGCGGCGAGCGGGTCACCGACGTGGGGCTCACCGCCGGCTACGCATCCACCGAGGCGTTCTCGCGCGCCTTCGCGCGTGCGTTCGCCGCCCCGCCGAGCCGGTTCGCCCGGTCGAGGCAGGACTTCCGGCTGCAGGCACGCAACGGCGTGCACTTCCACCCACCCGCCGGGCTGCTCGTGCCCGGAGACGAGAGGAGCGATCCGATGGACGTCACCGAGCGCCTGCTCGAGCACGACCACTGGCACACGACACGGCTGATCGACCAGGCCGCCGCGCTGACCGACGAGCAGCTCGACCGCGAGATCCGGCCGGATCATCAGGTTCTGAGCTTCGACGGGGCAGAACCGACCGCCCGGCTCATGCTCGACCGCCTCGTCTGGACGAAGGAGGTCTGGGTCGCGGCGATGGACGGGACCGACATGCCCCAGCCGGGAGGCGACCGGACGGTGGCCGGCCTGCGGCGGCGCTTCAGCACGGCGGGGCCCGCGTTCCTGGCGGTCGCCGAACGCGTCCGTGCCAGAGGAGCCTGGGATGACGCGTTCGTCGACGCGTTGTGTGATCCGCCGCAGAGCTTCACGTTCGGCGCGGTGATCGCCCACGTCGTGACGTTCTCCGCGCACCGGCGGCAGGTCCTCGTCGGCGCGCTCGAGGAGCTGGGGGTCGGCGAGCCGGCGACGAACTGCCCGATCGAGTGGGAGCGGCTGCGCTCGGTAGAGCGGGCGCTACCGGCCGAGCGGCTGCGGGGGACGGCATGAGCGCTCCGGTCTCCGCCGATGTCCGCGGGGCGGTCGAGGCGTGGTGGAGGGCGATGGCGGACAAGGACCTCGCCGCCCTCGAGGCGCTCGCGCTCCCCGACTACCGGGTGAGCAGGCTCGCCGGCGACTGCCGCGCCGCCACATCGCGTTCGAGTTCCAGGATGTAGGCCTGCCGGTCGCGCCAGTACGGGTGCGGCCGCCCGAACTGCCGCTGCAGCTTGCGGCCCTCGCGGCGCATGAGTGCGTCGAGGTCCTTGCGCAGCCGCAGGTCGCCGTCGAGGTGCGCGGCGATCCAGTTCGCCTGCGCCTCGGCCATGGGCAGGAGCGCTCCGGCGCCGACCGCGAGCGCGACGAAGTAGAGGCCGTTCGCGCCCGGGTGCAGGACGCCGCGGTAGACCGGCGCGTGGTCCTCGCCGAACCCGGCGACGAGCTCGTCGGGGAGGTAGTCGTACCGCGTCTCGAAGCCGGTGGCCTCGATCAGCGCGTCGGCGCGGCGGCTCGTGCCGTCCTCGAAGTGCACGACGTCGCCGTCGAGCCGCACGATCCGCGGGCGGATCTCGACCTGCCCGCGCTTCAGCACCCGGACGAAGCCGTCCGAGCCGAGCGCGGGGCGGTCGAGGACGCGGTGGTCGGGCTCCGGCAGGCCGTACGCGCCGGGCGGGCCGGCGGTGAGCGTCATCAACGCCCGCAGGACCCGGCGGCGCACCCAGAACGGGTACACGCGCGCGGCGATCCGCGTGTCGAGCAGGTCGTAGGGCACGTGCGGCGCGAGGTGCTTCGTGATGACGTGCTGGCCCGTCCCGCCGGCGACGGTCACGCTGCGCGCGTGCTCGACGAGCTCGGCGGCGATCTCCCCGCCCGAGGTGCCGATGCCGCCGACCACGACGTCCTTGCCGGCGAACGGCCGCGGCGACCGGTACTCGGCGGTGTGGATCCGCAGCCCGTCGAACGTCCCCGGCCAGTCGCGATGGCGCGGCGCGCTCAGGACGCCGGTCGCGGCGACGACCGCGCGGAAGCGCTCGGGCGCGCGGCCGTCGACCTCGACGGCCCAGCCGTCGCCGTCCGGGACCGCCCGTCGCACGCGCGCGCCGGTCTCGATCGCCGGGTGGAGGTTGAACCGGTCGGCGAACGCCTCGAGGAAGGCGAGCATCTCGGTGTGGTGGGGGAAGTGCCGCGCGCGGACCGGCATCCGCATCGCCCGCAGGCCCGAGCGCCAGCGGGACGTGTTCGCCTCCAGCGAGTCGTAGGCGAACGACTCCGGTCCCTGGCGCCACATGCCGCCGATGGCGTTGCGCGCCTCGAAGAGGCGGAACGGGATCGCCCGCCGCTGGAGCGCGTACGCGGCGACCAGGCCGCTCCCACCCGCACCGATGACGCACACCCGCTCGGTCACACCGGGCTCGTACCCTCAGACGGCGTGTCGACGCCCAGACAGCAGCAGGGCGGGCTGTCGCTCCAGACGCTCGTCATCGCCTCCCTGGCCTCCGTCGCGGCCGCCATCGTCGTCCACAAGCTGTGGAAGGGCGGCGCCATCCTCGGCGCGGCGATCACGCCGGTCATCGTCGCGATCGTCTCCGAGACGCTGCGCAAGCCGGTCGAGCGGGTCACGAGCGTGCGCGTCGACCGCCGCGCGGGCACCGAGGTGCATCGCGGCGGCTCCGTCGCCGCGCCCGAGCCGGCGGAGGGTGACCGCTTCGGCATCTGGGAGGCCGACAAGCAGCCGTGGACGCAGCGCCGGTCGACCAAGCTCGCCGTCGTCACCGGCCTGCTCGCGTTCGTCATCGGCGCGTTCGCGCTGACCGCCAGCGAGCTCGTCTTCGGCGGCAGCGTCGGCGGCGGCAACGACCGCCTCACACTGCCGGTCGGCGGCGCGAAGGAGACGTCCTCCGAGACCCGGACGACCACCACCGAGACCAAGCCGCAGGAGGACCAGACGCCGACCGAGACGACACCCACCGTGCCGCCGCAGGAGCAGACCCCGACCGAAGCGGTGCCGCCGACGGACACCGCACCCGTCCCGCCGGTCACGCCGACGCCGACCGAGCCCGCTCCCGACCCGAACGCCCAGCCCACGCCGGCCGAGCCGGCGCCGACGCCATGACCGCCACCGAGGTCCGCGACCAGCGGCGCGCCGACGTGCTGCGCCGGTACGGACCGTACGCCGTCGTGCTCGGCGTGGGAGCGCTCATCGTCATCGGGATCCTGCTGTTCGCCAACCGCCAGCCGCACATCTGGATCCTCCCGCCGCTCGTGCTGACCGGCCTGCTGCTGACGCTGCTCGCGCTCTCGGACCGCCGCCGCGACGACGCGAGCGCGCGCGCCGCGGCCGATCGGCTCGGGCTGCGCGGCACCGGCGCGCACCCGCTCCCGCCGCTCTCGCCGGTCCTGAAGGCGGCCGAGCCGGCGAACATGCTCGCCGGGAACCTCAAGGACGGCGGGCCGCTGCGCGTCGCCCACGCGCGGACGGCCAAGCGAGGCGCGCTGACGGTGGCGATGACGGAGATCGTGGCGGAGGACACGCTCGCGGCCGACCCGTTCGGCGTCCTCGGGCTCGAGAGCACCGCGCCCGAACCGCTCGTCGCATGGGTCCGCGGACACGAGCTCGGGTTCGGCCTCGTCGCCGAGGGCGGCACGCTCGTGCTCGCGGCGCCGGCGCGCCGCGGCGAGGAGCCCGACTTCGGGCCGCTCATCGAGGCGGCCGCCGAAGCCCGGCGCAGGCTCGCCTGAAACAGGCGCACCGAGACCGCGGAAGGGCGTAGGCTCCCCGGCATGTCGCGACTCATCCGCATGGACCACACCGGCCACACGACCGTGGCGCAGTGGGACGCGGCCGACCCAGCGTCGGTCGAGGTCGCCGTCGAGGCGTTCCGCAAGGAGCTCGACCGCGGCTACTTCGCCATGGTGACCACCGGCCCCGGCCACGCCGAGCAGGTCCGCGAGCTGCCCGTCGACGCCCCCGTGGTGATCATGCGGCTGCCCATCTCCGGCGGGTAGTGGCCGCCGAGACGCTCCCGGAGGTCTCGGGCGTCTCGTGGCGCCCGCGTATGGACGACGCGCGGCTGCGCCTCTACGCGCGCGCCTGGACCGCGACGACCGCCGCGCACGTCGTCCCCTTCGTCGTCACCGCCGCGGTGCTCGTCCTCATCGAGCCCTGGCTCGCGCCGATGTCGGCGCTCGCGCTCGTCCAGGCCTGGGTGATCCCCGAGCTCTACGCCAACCGCGGCGCGAAGCTCGTCCGACCCAAGCGTCGCCAGGGCGAGGCGGCCGAGCGGACCGCGCTCGGGCTGCTCGGCGACCTGCTCGACCACGACGGGCGCGAGCTGCACGCGCGGACGGGGCTCGCGCTCGAGCCCGGCCGGTTCGGGACGTGGCTCGTGGGGGAGGCCGGAGCACTGCTCGTCCGCCCGAACCGCCGGACCGTCCACTGCTTCTGCGTCCGCGTGAACGACCCCGACCTGCCGAGCTCTGACCGCATCAGCCACCTGCTGCTCGCCCTGCGCTCCGACGAGGCGGGCTTCGCCACCGTGGCCAACCAGGGCTTTGCCGGCGCGCGCTGGCGGGTGCGGCGCCGGCTGCCCAAGCGGATGCGCCCCGCGCTCGACGCCGCGGCTCGACACGCGGGACAACAGGCGCGCTGAGAGTCTGGACACGCGGGCCGTAGAGGGCAGGTCGCCCACGGGCGACCATGCTCCCCATGACCCGCATGACCCTCATCGAGAAGCCGCCGACGTCGGGCACGAACCCGAACGTCCGCCGCTTCACCATCGTCCCGCTCCCGCCGAAGTTCGCCCACCTCCGCCGGCAGCACGACTAGCCGGCGCGGCCCGCGACTACGCGCCGGCCGGCGGCGCCTCGACCACCCAGACGTTGTTGCCGTCGGGGTCGCGGGCGAAGAACATCGCGGGCGCGCCGGGCGGCGTCATCGGCTCGTCGACCTCGACGCCGAGCGCGCCCAGGCGCTTGTGCTCGCCGAGGACGTCGGCCGTCTCGACGCCGATCGAGCCGCCGCCGGGCTCGTCGCGCATGGGCGGGTTGAGCGCGAGGCGCGCGTCGCCGCCCGGCGGGGCGACCTCGACCCACCGGTGCTCGCCGTTCTCGCCGAAGCGCGTGTCGCTGCGGACCTCGAACCCGAGCTTCTCGGTGTAGAAGGCGATCGCCGCATCGACGTCGCTGACGGTGAACATCACGACGCCGATGTTCGCGATGGTGCTGGGGGCCTGCGTGGCGTTGCTCATGACCCCAAGACCGACGCGGAGCACGGAACTCATCGGTGTACGCTGAATCTCATGAACGAGCAGCGCTCATCGTCCTCGATCGCCACGAAGCTGATCGCCGCGCTCGTGCTGGCGGTCGTCGCCTGGCTCCTGCTGAAGGTCGTGATCGGGATCGTCACCGGCATCGCGACGACGGTCGCGGTCGTGCTCCTCGTGGTCGCCGCCATCTGGGCGTTCACGCGCTTCTAGGCGCACGCCGTGGAGATCGGCCTCCTCATCATCCTGCTGAGCGGCGCGTTCGCCGGCTACATCGGCCGCGCCAAGGGCTCGTCGTTCTTCATCTGGTTCCTCGTCGGCGCGTGCGTGCCGGTCCTCGGCGTGATCGTCGCCGTCTTCTACCGGATGGAGCTCAACGAGCCCCGCAGGCAGTGCCCGGGCTGCGGCAAGGTCGTGAAGCTCTACGACGCGCTGTGCACCCGCTGCGGCACCGAGCTCGAGTACACCGACGAGCAGATTCCGCCGGAAAGCGCGCTCTCCGCCCGTTAGAATCGGGCCTCGGCCGCCCCCCGAGGCGGCTTCTTCGTCCCACCACCCAAGCGGAGCCGTCATGCGAGCAGTCGACGCCATCATGGAGTGCCTCAAGGCCGAGGGCGTCGACGTCGTATTCGGGTACCCCGGCGGCGCCAACATGCCCACGTACGACGCGTTCGTCGACGCCGGGATCCGCCACATCCTCGTGCGCCACGAGGCCGGCGGCGGCCACGCCGCCGAGGGCTACGCGAAGGCGACCGGCCGCGTCGGCGTCGCGCTGGGCACGAGCGGCCCGGGCGCGACCAACCTCGTCACGCCGATCGTCGACGCGATGATGGACTCGGTCCCGGTGGTCTTCATCACCGGCCAGGTCCGCACCGACCTGCTCGGCACCGACGGCTTCCAGGAGGCCGACACGATGGGGATCACGATCCCCGCCGTGAAGCACTCCTGGATGATCCAGCACCCGCTGGAGATCCCGCGCGTGCTGCACGAGGCCTTCTACGTCGCCCGCAGCGGGCGTCCCGGCCCGGTCGTCGTCGACATCCCGACCGACCTGTCGCGTGCGGACATCCCGTACGAGCCGGTCACCGACGTCCACCTGCCCGGCTACCAGCCGACGCTCGAGGGCAACGCGAAGCAGATCCGCCAGGCCGCCAAGGCGCTGGCGAGCGCGCGGCGCCCGGTGATCTACGCCGGTGGCGGCGCGCTGCACGCGTCGGCCGAGCTGACCGACCTCGTCCGCGAGGGCAACTTCCCCGTCACCTGCACGCTCAACGGGCTCGGCGCCTACCCCGCGCCGGACCCGCAGTGGCTCGGCATGCTCGGCATGCACGGCACCCGCACGGCGAACTACACGATGGACGAGGCCGACCTGATCTGCGCGATCGGTGCCCGCTTCGACGATCGCATCACCGGCAAGCTCAGCGAGTTCGCCCCGCGCGCGAAGTTCATCCACATCGACATCGACCCGGCCGAGATCGGCAAGAACGTCCCGGCGCACATCCCGATCGCGGGCGACGCGAAGCACATCGTCGGCAAGCTCGTCAACGAGTACCGGGCGCTCGGGGCCGAGGCTTCGCGCCTCGACGAGTGGTGGTCGCGAATCCGCGCGTGGCAGGACAAGCATCCGCTCGGCTACGAGGCCTCCGAGGGCCCGGAGATCAAACCGCAGCACATGATCGAGGCGCTCTACGAGGCGACGGGCGGCGACGCGATCGTCACCACCGACGTCGGCCAGCACCAGATGTGGGCCGCGCAGTACTTCCACTACAACCGGCCGCGCCGGTGGATCAGCTCCGGCGGGCTCGGCACGATGGGCTTCGGCCTGCCGGCGGCGCTGGGCGCCAAGGTCGGGATGCCCGACGAGACGGTCATCTGCATCAGCGGCGACGGCTCGATCCAGATGAACGCCCAGGAGTTCGCGACCTGTGCCGACAACGGCATCGCCGTGAAGACGTTCATCATGAACAACGGCTACCTCGGCATGGTCCGCCAGTGGCAGGAGCTGTTCTGGGACCGCCGCTACTCGCACGTGGAGATGGGCGGCAACCCCGACTTCGTCAAGCTCGCCGACGCGTACGGCTGCACGGGCATGCGCGTGAGCGACAAGAGCGAGCTGCCCGACGCGATCAACGAGGCGCTCGCCACCGAGGGTCCCGTCGTCTGCGACGTCCGCGTCACGGCCGAGGAGAACGTCTACCCGATGATCGCCCCCTGCGCTGCCGCCCGGGACATGGTGGGCTGACGCATGGGCGATCCGGTCACGAAGGCGGATCTGCTCAGCCTCGAGGACCTCGAGGC
>CADCVT010000288.1 GCA_902806215.1 uncultured Solirubrobacteraceae bacterium
CAGGTCGCGCGACGCCGCCGGCCGTCACGGTGAAGGTGCCGGCCGCTGCGACCCGCGACTCCTCGCCGTAGATCTCGATGCGGTGGACCCCCGGCGTGGACGGCATCGGCACGGGGGCGGCGAAGGATCCGTCGCTGTAGGCCGTCAGCGGCGGGGTCGCGTCGTGCTTGACGCCGTCGACGCTCACGCGCACGAGCTCGTCCGAGGTGAACCCGAACGCGTAGAGGATGGCCGAGGAGCCCGCCGGGCCCTGCGCCGGCCGGACCTCCAGCCCCTTCTGCACCGACGAGGGCGCGAGCGCCCAGGCGTCGCCCGAGAGCAGACCGACGAACACGATCGCGAGTAGGGCGTACAACAGGCGTGGCAACGAGCGGCTCTCCGGGGCCGGGGGCGGGCGAAGCGCGAGTCTAGGTTCGCGTCCGATGAGGTCCCATCGGCAATTCGTCCGTTCGGTATGAATCCGGAGTGTTGGCGTGCTCAGCCCGCTGACCCGTACACGCGCCAGGTGGCCCGCGCGGCGTCCTGCCACGTGAACGGCGGCGGATCCGGCGCGGGCCGCGTCGCCTCCTGCGCCGCGCGGACGAGCCCTGCCAGGTCGTCGGGCTCGACGAGCGTGGCGCGGCCCTCGAGCACCTCGCTGACGCCCGGCACCGCGCACGCCACGACGGGGGTCCCGCACGCCAGCGCCTCGACGGGCGGCAGCCCGAAGCCCTCCTCGTCGCTTCCGAACACGAGCGCGCGGGCGCCGGCGTCGAGCGCGGCGAGCTCGTCGTCGTCGACCCGGCCGGCGAGGACGACGCCGGGGAGGTCGCGGGCCCAGCGGCTCGCCGGCCCGACGAGGACGAGCGGAAGCTCGCGGGGGACCGCCGCCAGCTCGGCGACACGCTTGCGCGGGTCGGGCACCTGCAGGCCGCCGACCCAGATCAGGTAGTCGCCGCGGATGCCGTGCCGCGCGGTCGCCCGCTCGACCTCGTGCGCGGGCCGCGGCCGGAACGCGTGCGCCGGCGCTTCGCCGATCACCGCGATGCGCTCGGCGTCGACGCCGAGGTGCGCGACCACGTCGTCGGCGACCGCGTGCGTCGGCACGATGATGCGGTCCGCGCGCGTGACCGCGAGGTAGCGCAGGCGGAACCGGAGCCCCGTGCGCAGGTACTCCGCTCGCCGCTTGAGCGGCACGAGGTCGTGGACGGTCACCACCTGCGGGACCGCCGAGCGCACGAGCGCGCCGTCGATCCACGGCGTGTGGAACACGTCCACGCCGCGCGGGCGGTGCGCCTCGACGACCTCGTGCCCGTCGCCGGTCTCCCGCAGCGCGTCGAGCAGGCACCGCGTGTACCGCCCGATCCCGCGGGGATCCGACGCCGGCCGGCTGTCGAACGCGACCCTCACGAGACGGCTCCGCCGCCGTCGCCGCGTGGCCTCGTTTCGCCTCGCGAAGCGAGGCGCTCGAGGATCGCTCCGACGTGCTCGGCGTAGGCGTCGGCGCTCCAGCGCGAGGCGCGCTCGCGTGCCGCTTCGCCCATCTGCTCGCGGTGGTCGAGGACGTTCAGAACGGCGTCGGCGAGTGAGGCCGCGTTGCCGGCGGGGACGAGCCTGCCGGTCACGTGGTCGTCGACGACGTCGATGAGCCCTCCGACCGCGCTCGCGACGACGGGGGTCCCGGCCGCCATCGCCTCGGCGGCGACGGTGCCGAACGGCTCCTCGACGCTCGGGACCACGAGCACGTCGAGGTGGCGCATGAGGCCCGCGGCGTTCGCGAGCCAGCCGAAGTGCTCGACGTCGCTGCTGCGGCGAACGGCGGCGAAGTGCGCCGGGTCCGAGCCGTAGGGATCGTCGCCGACGAGCACGACGCGCGCGCCGGGCCGCTGCGCGCGGATGAGCGGCGCCGCCTCGACGAGGGTCAGCGGCCCCTTGCGTGGCTCGATCCGCCCGACGAAGCCGACCACCGGGCCGTCGCCTGGCGACCACGGCGGGTCGACGAGCGGCGGGTCGAACTCGACCGGACAGCCCACGACGTGCGAGTGCAGCGCCCCGAGCCGGTCGGCCACCGCCCGGGAGTCGGCGAGCACGACATCGGCTGCGCGCCAGTGCGGCGGAACCCGCGTGACCATGTCGTGGACGTGCAGGACCGTGCGGTGCCCGCGCAGCGCGGGCAGCAGCCGTGCCGGCACGCCGCCGTTGAGGTAGACGACGTCGGCGCCCCGCGCGAGCCGCCGCACCGTCGGGAACGACAGGACCGCCCGAGCCCCCGACCCCCGCTCGAGTCCCCCCACGGGAAGGGCCACCGTTCCGTCGATGCCGCCGGGCGTGGTGAGGGTGATCTGCCAGTCCAGCCGGCGCAACAGGCGGTGGAGGCCGATCTCCGCGCCGCCGGGCTCGTCGACGGCGCAGATGGCAAGCAGGCGGCGCATCGCGGAGAATCCTCGCAGTGGCCGACCAGTCGTACATCGACGCCGTGTGGGACGCCGTGCCCGAGGGCGCGGAGCCGGAGCTGTTCGCGCAGCGCGGGACGTTCATGCTCGACCACGTCGAGCCGGGCGACCGCGTCCTCGACGTCGGCTGCGGCGAGGGCGCGTTCGCCGACGCGATCGCCGGGCTCGACGCGACCCCGGTCTGCGTCGAGGTGGCCGACGAGCCGCTGCGGCGCCTGCGCGAGCGGTTCCCCCACCTGACCGACGCGCGTAGGGCGGTCGCCGGCGAGCCCCTTCCGCTCGAGGACGCCGAGGTCGATGCCGTCTGGGCCGGCGAGGTCGTCGAGCACGTCGTCGACGTCGGCGCGTTCCTGTCGGAACTGCGCCGCGTGCTCAAGCCCGGCGGGCCGCTCATCCTCACGACGCCGGACCACAACCGCGCGCTGCTCGCCCGCTTCGCCGCCAATCCGCACTTGTTCGACGAGCACTTCTCGCCCTACGCCGACCACCTGCGGTTCTTCACCGCGCGCACGCTTCGGATGACGGTCGAGGACGCGGGCTTCGCCTCGATCGAGATCGCGTCCGAGCACGGGCACCTCATGGCCGTCGCCCGGTGAGGGTCCTGATCGACACGACGTTCGCTCGCCGCGGGCCGAGCGGGACGGGCGTCTACGTCGCCCGGCTCACCGAGGCGCTGCGGGCCGCGGGCGTCGAGGTCGTCGAGGCGGCGAACGAGCGGAGGCGGGCGCCGGGGACCGGGTCGGCACGCAACCTCGCCGAGGACGGCCGGTGGACGCAGATCGATCTGCGCCGCCGCGCCCGCGAGGCGAACGCGGACCTGATCCACCACCCGCTCCCCGCGCTCGTCGCCGCGGCCGGCGTGCCGCAGGTCGTCACCGTCCACGACCTCGCGTTCGAGCTGCTGCCCGACGCGTTCGACGCGCGGTTCGCCGCGTTCGCGCGGCGCGCGCACCGAACCGCTGCCCGCAGGGCCGACGCGGTCGTCGCGGTGAGCGAGACGACCGCGCGCGATCTGCGCGAGCGCTGGGGCGTCGAGGCGGTCGTCGCGCGGCACGGGCCCGGTCAGGCGCTCGACGTCGGCGAGCGCGGCGAGCCGCGGCACTTCCTCTACGTCGGTGACGCCGAGCCGCGCAAGGACCTCCCGACGCTGCTGGCCGCCCACGCGCGCTACCGGGCGGCGGCGGACCATCCGCTCCCGCTCGTGCTCGCGGGCAGCGCGTTCAGCGTCGACTCGGGCGTCCGCGTCGTCGACAGCCCCGACGCCGCCGAGCTCGCCGCGCTGCACCGCCACTCCGCGGCGCTGGTCCACCCGAGCCGGTACGAGGGCTTCGGCCTGACGATCGCCGAGGCGCTCGAGGCG
>CADCVT010000289.1 GCA_902806215.1 uncultured Solirubrobacteraceae bacterium
GCGGCCAAGCACGGCAACCGCGCGGCGCTCAAGGCCGGCATGGTGATGACCTCGCTGCTGGGCGCGACGTTCCTCTTCATCCAGATCAACGAGTACGTCAACCTGACCGCCGAGGGGATCACGCCACAGGCGTTCGCGCAGGGCTCGGTCTTCTACGGCCTCACCGGCCTGCACGGCGCGCACGTCGCGATCGGGCTGACGCTGCTGATCTTCACGACGATCCGGGCGTTCCGGGGGCACTTCACGCCTGAGGAGCACCGCGGCGTCGAGGTGCCGGGCATCTACTGGCACTTCGTCGACGTCATGTGGATCATCGTCTTCGCGTCCGTCTACATCCTCTGAGTGCGCCTTCTCCGGCGGCTCGGGAACCCGCTCGCCACTGAGGCCGCGGCGTTCCGGTGGCTGATCGCGATCGCCGTCCTCGTGGGGACGCTGACGCTCCTGACGGTGCTGGTGCGGGCCCTCCTGTAGGCCGGTTCCGGGGCGAGCTGCGCGCGGCGACGCGCGACTTCTCGCCCGACGAGCGCAAGCTGTTGATCCCGCTGGCCGCGGCCGGGTTCTTCGAGCAGTACGACGTCGCGCTGCTGACGCTCGCGGCGACCGACATCTCCGAGGGCCTCGGCGTGTCGATCGGGGCGTTCGGCGTCGGCGTGGCGATCATCCGGCTCGGGTCGCTCGGCGGGATCCCGTTCATGCGGCTGGCCGACCGGACCGGGCGGCGGACGCTGCTCATCGTCTCGCTGGCGGCGTTCACCCTGCTGACCGGCCTGACCGCGCTCGCGTGGTCGCTTGCGGCCTTCGTCGTGCTGCAGACCCTCGCGCGCGTGTTCCTGGCGACCGAGCACAACCTCGCGTCGCTGGTGATCGCCGAGGAGGTACGGCCCGACCGCCGCGGCGCCGCGCTGTCGCTCATGGGTTTCATCGCGACGACCGGTCCGGCCGCGGTCGCCGTGCTGCTGATCTTCGTGCCGCTGACCCCGCTGGACTGGCGGATCTTCTACGTGTTCGCGCTCGTCCCGCTGGCGATCGTGGCGTGGCTGCGGCGCCGGCTGACCGAGACGAAGGCCTTCGAGGTCGCCGCCGCCGAGCAGCGCATCCAGCCGTCGCTTCGTCCGCACGTGCCCGCGGAGTACCGGCCCGACTTCACGCGGATCTGCCTGTTCGTGTCGGGGTTCGGCCTCGTGCTGACGCCGTTCTTCCTGTTCGGCGCCGACCTCGCGCAGGACGAGTACGGCTGGAAGGAGGAGTTCAGCCTGATCGTGCTCGCCTCCGGCGTCGCGACCATCGGCGGCTTCTACGTGGGCGGGCGGCTGAGCGACCGGATCGGGCGCCGCACCGCGCTGGCTACAGGCCACGTGCTGACCGCCGCCGCGACGATCTTCGTGTTCAGCGAGGTGAAGCTGCTGTTCGTGCCGGGCTTCTTCCTGGCGGTCGGCGCGTACGCGTGCCTGCAGGCCGTCGTCCTGGCGTACCTCGCCGAGCTCTTCCCGACCGAGCTGCGCGCGACGCTGACCGCGTTCGTCATCTCCGCGCAGGTCGTCGCCGGCTCGATCGGCCTGGCGATCGTCGCCGGGCTCGCGGAGCTCCTCGACGACACGTCTGTGCCGATGCTCGTGCTCGGGGTCCTGCTCGTGCCGCTCGTCCTGCTCCTGCGCAACCTCCCCGAGACCGCCGGGCGCGACGTGATCGCGCTGCGCTGAGCGGCGCGCGGGTCTGCGCTGGCTTGCGCTGGCTTGCGCGGCGGAGCCCCGCTCGCTCTCGGTGGCTCGATCCGGCCCGTGGTCCGACAACTGCGTCAGTGAGGACGACGAGCATTCGATTCGTCCTGGCGCTCATCCGGATCGACATGCCCCTCTTCGACTTTGTAAGCCCACGCTTACACCAGGTGTAAGCGCACGCTTACAAAATCGCATCGACAACACTTCGCTCAACCGCTCTGGCCGGCGCTATGTCCCCGCCCGTGCAGTTGTTCGTCGAGCGAAGGCGAGCGCGAGCGCAACTCGAGAGCCCAGCCGCCCGCGCAGCAGAACGACGAACGCCCGCTCAGGTGAGCGGGGATGCCAGCGGTGGGTACACGAGCGCGTGCGCGGCGCCGAACAGCACGCCGCTGACGCCGACGGCCGGCGGCCACGATGGTCAGACCCGCGACGGCGGAGCGATCCATACCCGCAACCAGTGCAAAACGCTCCCACCGCTTCGCGCGGCGGTGGCGGCACCGTCGGCCGGGCCTGACCCATAAGCTGAGCGGACATGGAAGTCGTCATCGTCCTCATCGTCGTCCTGCTCCTCGTCGGCGGGGCCGCCCTCGTCCTGTCCCGTAGGCAGGGGGGCGACTCGGACCGCCCCGCGCTGCCCGAGCGCTCGCCCATGGACGACCAGCGCGCGCTGCACGGCGACGTCCGCAGGCTCGGCCCCGGCGACGTCGTGTCCTACGAGGGGACCGACTTCATCATCGACCGGACGCTGCACTTCGACGAGGAGGGCTACTCGTGGCAGGAGCACCTGCTCACGGACCCGGTCGCGAATCGCAAGATGTTGCTCGGCGTCGAGGACGACGACGGCCTCGAGGTCTCGCTGTGGGAGCGCGTGACCGCGCCGATCGAGCCCGGCGCCCCCTCGCTCGAGCACGACGGCGTCACCTACACGCGCGAGGAGCAGGGCCGCGCGCGGTTCCGCACCGAGCAGACCGGCGGCACGCCGGGCGAGCAGGGCCAGATGGAGTACGCGGACTACAGCGCCGGCGAGCGGCTGCTCGCCTTCGAGCGCTACGGCACCGGCTCGTGGGAAGCGTCCACGGGCCAGGTCATCTCCGAGCACGTCCTCGACGTCTACCCTCGCGGCGCATGAGCTCGCCCGACGCCGACGCCGCCCTGCTCGAGGAGCTCCGTCTCCGGTCGCGCCTCAACGCCCTCGTGCACGAGCGAGCCGAGGCGCTGCGCGAGGCCGAGCGGCTGTCGGTCCGCGGCCAGATGGCCGGCGCCGACGACTCGCTCGGCGATGTCGCCGCCCGCTGGCGGACGGTGGCCGAGAAGGTCGCCGCCGACATCGAGGAGCAGCGCTCCGCCCTCCGCACCCAGGAGGCGGTCGTCGCGCGACTGCGCGCACCGGAGGAGCCGGCCTGACGTGCTGACGACGGTCGCGGTCGCCTACGTGGACGTGACCGCTGCGAGCCTGTGCCTCGCGCTCGACCTGCCGCGACAGGAGGCGCTCGACGTCGCCCCGGTCGACCTTGGCCCCTTCGCGGTCGAGCTACGCGTGCTCGGCGCCTCGCACCAGGTCATCGTCGAGGGCGCGGTCTCGGAGACCGTCGCGTGCCTCGAGGGCGCGCGCGAGCCCCTGCCCGACCGCGTCGAGCGGCTCGCCGGCGACCTGACCTACCGCTTCTCGAGCGGCGTCGAGCAGCTGGCCCTCCCGGCGCTGCGCGAGCGCGCGGCCGAGCTGCGCCGCCGCGCGGCGGAGAGCGAGCACGCCCTCGCCGCGGTCTTCCCGGGCTCCCCGGACGCGCTCACGGCGCTGTCGGTCCGCCGGACCGCCACGGGCGTCGCCTGGACGACCGTGCACCTGTATCCCGGCACCGGTGAGGCCGTGACGACCGAGAGCGTCCTCGGATGAGGGGCCGCGCGCTCCTCCCGCTCGTGGTCGTCGGGTTCGGGCTGCTCGGGCTCGTCAGCCTCTTCGCCTGCAACGAGTCGGTCGAGGGCTTCCTCGCCGATCGGTGCGCGCGCGGCCAGGTCGAGCGCGACCCGCAGGGCAACCGCGCCAAGACGTTCCGCTGCAAGGACCGGCCCTCCAAGCTCGCTGCTGATCTGAGGGACGCGCACAAGCCCGCGGACTCGCACACGAGCCCCGAAGGCCACTTCATGCGGTACTCCGACGACATGGTCGGGATCACGCCCGAGGGCGACGGGTCGAAGGTCTACATGGCCGACGAGCGCAACGGCTACCTCTTCTTCGGGCCGTTCGTGGGCGGCTGGTGGGGCACCTACGGCGGGCGCGCCGAGGGCTTCCGCGGCGGTGGGCCGGCGGGCGGCAAGTGAGGCGCGCAGTCCTCGTCCTCGCGGTGCTCGCGTCGGCGCTGGCGCCCGCCTCCGCCCCCGCCGAGCTGCTCGACGACGCCGACCGCGGCGAGCTGGCGCAGTCGTTGGCGGAGGCCACCGAGGCGCAGGGCGTCTGCTACGGCTGGCGGGTCACGATCGACGACGAGAACGGCATCACGACCGAGGACGCCGGCTCGTCGCTCGGCCCCGGGCAGCCGCTCGCCGCCGCGTCGGCCCAGTGCCCGAAGTTCGTGCTGCTCAGGGGCTCGGTCAACTACACGTCCGAGACGTCCGAGTCGGAGGACTCGGCGTTCTACTTCGTCGAGTCGAACCTGGGCAAGCCGCCCACCGTCGACGAGCTGAAGGCCCTCGGGCACGGCGCGGACCGGTTGCTCGGCGAGGAAGACGACGAGGCGCTGTTCAACGCGGTCGGCGCCCTCCCCCTGCTGGTCGCCGACCACGGCGAGGCCAAGCCGGTCGGCTTCGAGCCCGGCAGCAACCTGCCGCCCGCGCAGGCCGGCAAGCCGACCGGCAACCAGGGCAACGACTTCCTGCGCGAAAACTGGGCGCCGCTCATCATCTGCCTGCTGCTCGTCTTCGGCGGCGGCATCTGGTTCGTCAACGCGCTGCGCGCAGGCCGCACCCCCACGACCCCATCCGGAGGCCGCTGACCCATGGACTTCATCACCGACCTCGCCTACGACTCGCTCGCCGGACTGCTCTACGGCGTGGTCGGCCTCGGGCTGATGATGGCCGGCTTCTACATCCTCGACCTGATGACCCCGGGCCGGCTCGGGCACCTCATCACCGTCGAGCGCCGCCGCGACGCCGGCATCGTCGTCGCGGCCGGCATGCTCGCCAACGCGGCGATCGTGACGTCGGCCATCCTCGCGTCGGACGGCGATCTCGGCGAGGGCCTGGCCGAGACGGCCGGGTTCGGGCTGGCCGGCCTCGTCCTGCTCGCGCTGGCGTTCTTCGCCGTCGACCGCATCACCCCCGGAAGCCTCGGCGAGATCCTCACCGACGAGCACGAGGATCCGGCGGTCGCGTACGTCATGGGCGCGTCGCTGCTCGGTGTCGGCGCGATCATCGCCGCCGCCATCTCCTGATGGCCGCTGCCGGGCCCCTCGTCGCGGACACTCCGCGCGCGCGGTCGGCCCGGCGCATCGTTCTCGGCGCGACGTTCGTCTGCGCGATCTGCGGGTTCGCCTACGAGCTCGTGATCATCGCGCTCGGGACCGTGCTCGTCGGCTCGTCGACGGTGCAGACCGCGCTCGTGCTCGGGACCTTCGTCGCGGCGATGGGGCTCGGATCACTCGCGGCCGCGCGCGTCCCCGCCAAGCACGCGGTCGCGGCGTTCGCGGTCGTCGAGGTGGCCGTGGCGCTGCTTGGCGGGCTGTCGGCGCTGATCCTCTTCGCCGCGTACGCGTGGCTCGACCTCTACGACCCCGTCGTCCGCGTGCTCTCGATCGTGCTCGGCGCGCTCGTCGGCGCCGAGCTGCCGCTGCTCGCCGCGGTGCTCGCGGCCCTGCGGCGCGAGGAGACCGGCCGGACCGTGGGCACGCTGCTGGCCGCCGACTACATCGGCGCGTTCGCCGTCGGGCTGACGTTCCCCCTCCTGATCCTGCCGGCGCTGGGGCAGATCCAGGCGGCGCTCGCGTTCGGCGCGGTCAACGCGGTCGCCGGCGGCGTCGTGCTGTGGACCCTGCGGTCGACGCTGCCGCGCCCGCGCGCGTGGGTCCTCGCCGGGGCGCTCGGCGGAGTCGTCGTGGCCATCGCGGCGACGGCCGCGGTCTCGGGGTCGTTCGAGGCGAGCGCGCGGCAGGCGCTCTACGACGACCCGATCGCGCTGCACGTCCGCTCGAAGTACCAGGAGATCGTGCTCACGAAGTCGGTCACCGGCGGCGACACGCGGCTCTTCCTCAACGGCGACCTCCAGTTCTCCTCGCTCGACGAGCACCGCTACCACGAGGCGCTCGTGCATCCCGCGATGGCGGGGCGGCACGAGTCGGTGCTCGTGATCGGCGGCGGCGACGGGCTCGCGCTGCGCGAGGTCCTGAAGTACCCCGACGCGCGGCGGGTCGTCGAGGTCGACCTCGACCCGGAGATGCTCCGCCTCGCCCGCGAGGAGCCGGTGCTGCGGGGCCTCAACCGCCGCTCGATGGAGGACCCGCGGGTCGAGATCGTCGCGGCCGACGCGTTCACGTGGCTGCGGACGGTGAGCGAACGGTTCGACGTGGTGATCGTCGATCTGCCCGACCCCGACAGCGAGGACCTGGCCAAGCTCTACTCGGTCGAGATGTACGGGATGATCGCTGGGCGCGCGCTCGCCCCGGGCGGCCGGGTCGTCGTGCAGTCCGGCTCGCCGTACTTCGCGCCGGAGGCGTACTGGTCGATCGAGCGCTCGCTGCGCGTCGCCGGCCTGAAGACCGTCCCGTACCACGTCGACGTCCCGTCGTTCGGCGACTGGGGCTTCCACCTCGCGGCGCGCGCGGCGCCCGCGCTGGAGGTCCGAGCGCCCCAACCGCTGCGCTTCCTCGACGCGGGCGTCCTGCGCGCGGCGACCGTGTTCGGCGCCGACCGCCGCCGCGTGAAGGTCCGCGAGTCGACGCTCAACCGCTCGCGCATCATCGAGTACGCCCGCAAGGGCTGGCAGCAGGACTAGCGGTCTACGCCGGGACGAGCGCCTCCCGGTCGCTCATGATGCGGTCGATGAGGCCGTAGTCCTTGGCCTCCTCGGGCGTGAAGAAGCGGTCGCGCTCCATGTCGCGGCGGATCTCGTCGACCGGCCGGCCGGTGTTCTCGGAGTAGATCTTCTCGAGGAGCGCGCGCAGCGCGAGCACCTCGCGCGCGTGGATCTCGATGTCGGTCTGCTGGCCCTGGAAGCCGCCCGACGGCTGGTGGTTGAGGATCCGCGCGTTGGGCAGCGCCGAGCGCTTGCCCGGCGTACCCGACGAGAGGATCAACGATGCCGCCGACATCGCGATGCCGCAGCAGACGGTCGCGACGTCGGGCTTGATGAAGCGCATCGTGTCGAGGATCGCCAGGCCGCTGTAGACGACGCCGCCGGGGCTGTTGATGTACATCGAGATCTCGCGGTCCGGGTCGGTCGCCTCGAGGTGCAGCAGCTGCGCGACCACGACGTTGGCGACCTGGTCGTCGATCGGCTGACCGAGGAAGACGATCCGCTCGTTGAGCAGGCGGCTGTAGATGTCGAACGAGCGCTCTCCGCGCCCGTCGCGCTCGATGACCATGGGGATGAGCGGCATGGCGATGCTCCTTTCGTGCAACCGGTTGGTTGCGTGTGCGGCGGCACGCTAGCATGCGCAACCAATGAGTTGCGTGACACGGGAAGTGGAGCTGCCGCTGGACGCCGACGAGGCGTGGGAGGCGGTCACCGAGCTCGAGGAGTGGCTGGTCGACGACAGCGACCTCGCCCTCGAGCCGGGCGAGGAGGGCACGCTGCGGCTGCCGGGTGGCGAGGAGCGCCGCGCGGTCGTCGAGGAGGTCTCGCCGAGCGAGCGCCTGACGTTCTGGTGGTGGTCGGGCGAGGCGCCGGCGACGCGCGTCGAGCTGACGCTCGTCCCCGCGATCGGCGGGACCGTCGTCCGCGTCGTCGAGAGCGGCTTCGCCCCCGGCCCGATGGCGATGGCGTCGGCGCTGTCGCGGCTCGCGCTCGTCCCGGCGTGACCGACGCGGTCTTCTCGGCACTCGCCGACGGCACGCGGCGGTCGCTCCTGTCCGAGGTTGCGCGGCGCGGCGAGGCAACCCCCACCGAGCTCGCCGCGGAGCTCCCGGTCACCCGACAGGCGGTGACGAAGCACCTGCAGGCGCTGGCGGGAGCCGGGCTCGTCGCGGCCGACAAGGTCGGCCGCGAGACGCGCTACCGGCCGACGCCCGAGCCGCTCGGCGACGCGATCGCCTGGATGGTCGAGGTGGGCGCCGCGTGGGACGACCGCCTCTCGGCACTGCAGCGGAGCGCCGCCCGCCGCGCCGAACGTACGTGAAGCCGGGCTAGAGCCCGGCAGCGCGTACGTTCGCGGCTACTTGACGACGAGCTGGCCTTCCATGCCGCCCTCGCGGTGGCCCTCGACCGTGCAGAAGAACGTGTACTGGCCGGCCTTGACCGTCGCCTTGATCTCCGAGACGCCGTCCTTCTCGACCACGGGGCCGACCTCGTTGACGCCGCCGCCCTCCAGCGCGATGTTGTGCGGCACCGTCGCCGGGTTCGGCGACGTGATGGTCAGCGGCCCGGCCTCGGCCGTAGCGGCGTTCGCGACGTAGGCGAGGCCCGCGCTGGCGGCGGGGATCTCGAGCTTGCCGGCCTTGGCCGCGATCGGCTTGTCGCTGACCTCGGGTTGGCCGGCCTCGGCGAGCAGCCCCGTCTCCTTGCCCCGCTTGGCGACGGACTCGGCGACGTAGGCCGAGACGTTGCGAAGGTCGTCGCCCTTGACGAGGTCGGCGGGCATGTACACCGGGTCGCGCTTGGACAGGCGGGCCGGCGCGTCGATCTGCGCCTCGACCGCGCCCTCGATGCCGCTGCGCTCCATCCCGTCGGCCAGCGCCTGGCGGAACGCCTCGTCGAGGTTCGGGCCCTGCGTGCCCTTCGTCCCCGCGCGATTCATGATGTGGCAGGCGCCGCACTTGGCGTTGAACGCCTCCTTGCCGGCGACGAGATCGGGCTCGTCCTCCGTGAGTCCGCAGCCAGAGGCCAGCGCGAGGGCAGAACCCGCGAATGCGACGCCGATGACTCTCCTCAGACCCACGACGCGCGCATCCTACCCAGAGCGCGGGACGGGTGGGTCCGCAAGGTCGTCGAGGCGTCCTTCGGCGGCCGCCACGACCCCGTCCGCAACGCCCTCCCAGGAGAACCGCGCGCGGGCCACGTCGACCAGCGCGGCGCGGGTCCGCTCCCGCAGCGCCTCGTCGGCCTCGAGCCACGAGACGATCCGGTCCGCCAGCGCGGACACGCTCTCGGGACCCACCGGGAACCCGAGCCAGGGCCTCGCCTCCTCGGGCAGGACCTCGGCCAGGAGCGCACTCACCTCGGCGAGGCCGGAGTGCGCCGCGCTGATCGGGAACACGCCGGCGGCGGCCGCCTCGGCGGCGACCATCCCGAACGCCTCGGGGAACGTGCTCGGGACGATCTGCGCTTCGCACGCGGGTAGCAGGCCGACGAGCTCGGTGTGGTCGAGGCGCCCGACGACGACGACACGGTCGGGATCGAACGTCGTGGCGCCCGCCGTCTCGAGGTGCGCCAGCAGGTGCTTGAGCGGCTCGCGCGGGCCGCCCTCCGCTGCGCGTCCCTCCTCCGCCAGGGCCCGCACCCCGTCGCGGTCGCCGGCGGCCAGCAGGGCGAGCAGCCTTTCGAAGCCCTCGCGGTAGGCGCCGAAGCCGACGACGACGAGCCGCGCGTCGGGAACGCGCTCGAGGACGAGCGGCCAGGCCGCCGCGAGCAGGTCGACGCCCTTGGAGACGATCAGCTTGCCGACGAACACGACGAGCCGGTCGCGTCCAGGTTCGAGACGGTCGAGCGCATCGGCGGCGGCGTGGACGTCGCGATAGAACGTGCTGCCGAGCTGCTCCTCGGCCTCGGCGGCGTGCAGCGACGCCGCGAGACGGCGCACGCCGGCCGCGGGGTCGGCGCTCGGCGTGAACGCGTGGACGTCGACGCCGGGCGGGCCGAGCTTCGTGCGCGCCGGCAGCCCCGGGTCGTCCATCGCCGCCCACAGCGACTCCGCCGTGTGGCGCGAGCCCACGAGCACGCCGCGGGCGCCCGCAAGGCCTTCCCGGGCGTACGGCATGAACCGGTCCGGGTCGCGCTTGACGACGTACTCGAGCGCGCTGCCGTGGATCTTCACCGCGTACGGGATCCCGAGCGGCCCCAGCGCGCGGGCGAGGATCACCGGGCCCATCACGAGGTGGTTGGCCAGCGCGACGTCGAAGCGCTCGCGCTCGGCCACCTCGCGGACCGCGGCGACGTTCAGCGCGACGTAGCGCTCGACCTCCTCGTCGGTGCAGTCGAGGAACGTCTTGACCTCGAACCCCTCGTACCGGTCGTGCACGTACACCGGGAGCAGACCGCCGATGTCGGGGCGGTGGACGGTGACGCGGGGACCGAGGTCGGGCGGGCGCCGATCCTGCGCGAAGACGTGAACATCGTGTCGCTGACCGGCCAACGCCCGCGAGAGCTGCGCGTTGTAGACGTTGGAGCCCGTACCACCGAGCAGGTATCCGTGCCACTGAAGGATCTTCATCGTCTGTCGCCAACTCCCCCGGGCAGTGCGCCCGAGTTCGTTCGACCATCACACCTTTTGGCTGTAGAGTTGCAGCAGGACGTCAAGGGAGCTCCGTGAGCGGGAAGCACGTGATCTTCGTCGGAACGGATGCCGGTCGCCTGGAGCACCTCAGCAGTGTGCTCGACGGGAGCGGTCTCAGCGTTGCCGACGCCATCGACTCGCCGCATCACGCGGCGCCGATGTCCGGTGCCCGGCCGCAGGTCTGCCTGCTCGACGCGACGGACGCCGACGTCGACACCGCCATCACCGGCGTCGCGCTGCTCGACGTCGCCTGGCCGGACAGCTGCGTCGTCGTCATGCACGACGACACGGACCCCGCGGTCGTGCGCTCGATCCTCGACGCGGGCGCGCTGTCGATCGTCGCCTCGGCGACGCCTCCCGGCCGCCTGCGCTCGACGCTGGAGGCCGCCGCCGACGGTCACGGGCTCATCGACGTCGACGTCGTGCGCCCGGTCATCGACCTCTACGCGACGTTGCACGCGGAGTCGCGGCGCCGCAACCGCGCGGTCATCGAGGCGCTCGCCGCCGCCGTCGAGGCCAAGGACAGCGTCACCTCGCGCCACCTGCGGGCGGTCTCCCGCCTCGCGACGCAGCTCGCCGCGCAGGTCGAGCCGAGCCTGTGCGACGACGACGACTTCCTGTTCGGATGCCTGCTGCACGACGTCGGCAAGATCGGCGTGCCGGAGCGGATCCTCATGAAGCCTGGTGCGCTGACCGCCGACGAGTGGGAGGTCATGCGCCGGCACCCGGCGACGGGCGCGAAGGTCGTGCGGCCGCTCGGGCTCTCCTCCGTCGTCACCGACATCGTGCTCTACCACCACGAGCGCTGGGACGGCCGCGGCTACCCCGAGGGCAGGTCGGGCGAGGAGATCCCGCTCAGCGCGCGGATCTTCAGCGTCTGCGACGCGCTCGAGGCCATGACCGCCGCGCGCCCGTACCGCGGCCCGCTCGCCCCGAACGTCGCTTACGAACGGGTCCTGGTCGAGGCCGGGCAGCAGTTCGACCCCCAGGTCGTCGACGCGCTGTCGCGCGGCGTGTCCAGCGGCAAGGTCGACCTGGAGGCCGCGGGCGGCCTCGACGTCGAGCAGCCGGCGCGCCGGCGCATCTCCTCCTCCCTCGGGTAGGGCTTCCGGGGCCGGTCCTCGGTACCCTTTCGAGCGTGAGCACCGCGAACCGCTACCGCTTCCGCACGCCTTCCACGGGGCGGGAGATCATCATGGAGGCCGAGTCCGGCCGGATCTACGTCGACCGCGAGACGGGCGAGGAGCTCGAGGTGGTCGGAAAGGTGCTTCCGCTCGCGCCGTCGAACTCCAACCTTCCATGGGCCGTCGAGAACCTCCGCTTCTGCGACTGGTGCGACCAGCTCGCCCAGAAGGACCTCAACGACTGCCCCACCTGCGGTCGGCGCATGGCGCCGGTCGCGCCGTAGCCCGGAGGCTCCTGCCGTGCGTCACCTGACGCTGCTCATGCTCTTCGCGCTCGCGCTCGTCGTGTCCGCGTGCGGCGGCGACGACGAGCTCGTCAGCGACCGCCCGAGCACCACCCCGAACCTGACGATCCCCGACGCTCCCGCGGCCGAGGCCGGAGCGGACGACGCCGCCTCGACGACCTCGACCGACGAGGACGACGACACCTCCACGACGTCGACCGACGCCGACGAGGGCGCGGCCGACGCGCCGAGCGGCGCGACCGGCGGAGCGGCACCCGAGGCCCCCACCGGCGGCGCGACGCCACAGGCCCCCGCC
>CADCVT010000290.1 GCA_902806215.1 uncultured Solirubrobacteraceae bacterium
AACGCCTTCGGCATGTCCGGCGGCCAGCAGCAGCGGCTGTGCATCGCCCGCGCGCTGGCGATCGAGCCCGACGTGATCCTCATGGACGAGCCGGCCTCGGCGCTCGACCCGATCTCCACCGCGGCGATCGAGGACCTGATGCTCGAGCTCCAGCAGAACTACTCGATCGTCATCGTCACCCACAACATGCAGCAGGCCGCCCGGGTGTCGGACCGCACGGCGTTCTTCAACGTCGCCAAGGTCGAGAGCGGCAAGCGCGTCGGCAAGCTCGTGGAGTTCGCGCCGACCGAGGAGATCTTCACCAACCCGTCCGACGAGCGCACCAAGGAGTACGTCACCGGGAAGTTCGGGTAGCCCGGGTGGCCGTGAGCTCGGACGAGGTCCCCCAGATCCCCAAGCCACACCGCATCCGGTACCAGCAGGAGCTTCGCGAGCTGGAGGAGCGGGCCCTGGGCGGCATCGACCTCGTCCTCGAGCAGCTCGAGCGCGTCACGGAGGCCCTCGAGCACCAGGACGTCGAGCTGGCCGAGATCGTCATCGCCGACGACGACCGGATCGACGGGCGCTATCTGGAGGTCCACCAGGGGATCCTGTCGCTGCTCGCGCGCCAGGCTCCGGTCGCCGGCGACCTGCGGCTCGTCGCGGCGCTGCTGCACACGATCAAGCACGTCGAGCGCATGGGCGACCAGTGCGTGAACATCGGCAAGCTGATCCCGCTGAGCGGCCACGAGCCGCCGCGGCGCGACGAGATCCTCGAGAAGCTCCTGCAGATGGGCCGCTTCGCGCACTCCGAGGTCATCCAGTGCAAGGCCGCGTTCGCCGCTCGCGACGTCGCGCTGGCCGAGAACCTCGTTTCCGTCGATCGCGACATCAACCGCCTGAACCGCGAGATCTTCCAGCTGGCGGTCAACGCCGGGGACGACTACGAGGTGCGCGAGTGGTCGATGCACATGACGCTCGTGGCCAGGGCCTTCGAGCGCGTGGGCGACAACGCGGTGGACATCGGCGAGCAGGTCGCGTTCGTGGTCACGGGGCTGTTCCGGGAGTTCTCGGACAGCTCCAACCGCTGAGATTCCCGCTACGAGCGTGTAAACGACCTGTGATCGAGGACCCCACGTCGTCGGCGCTGGGCTCTACTCTCCTTCCGAGATGACCGAAGGCCACGAGCTCCGCGTCGCGATCCTCGATCGCGACAGCGGCTTCATCCAGGTTCTGACCAAGCGGATGGACCGCCTGGGGTGGGAGCACCGCGTGCTCTCCACCGCCATCCCGAGCGACCACCTGGTCTCGATGCGGGTCTCCGCCCTCGTCGTCGACCTGGCGATCCTCGGGCCGCAGGCGTTCGACGAGCTCGATCGCTTCGCGTCCGAGCTGCCGGGCCTGCCGATCGTCGTCTGCACCGGCCGTTCCACCGTCGCCCAGCGCGTCCGCGGCCTGCGGCTGGGCGCCGACGACTGGATCACGAAGCCGTGCCACCCCGAGGAGGTCATCGCCCGCGTGGAGGCCGTCGTGCGCCGCCGCCGGCGCGCCGAGGGCCCCGCGACGACCGAGGCGCTCGAGTTCGGGCCGGTCGAGATCCGCGCGGACCAGTACCAGGCCTACGTCTCGGGCAAGTCGATCGATCTGACCCGTCGCGAGTTCGAGCTCATCCAGCTCCTCGCCGACGCCGCGGGCCGCGTCCTCGAGCGTGAGGAGATCTACCAGCGGGTCTGGGGCTACGCGATGGCCCGCGGCGACCGCTCGGTCGACGTCTTCGTGCGCAAGCTGCGCCAGAAGCTCGAGAAGGCTTCGCCCGACTGGCGCTTCATCCACACGCACTTCGGGGTCGGCTACCGCTTCGCGGCCGAGCCGGTCGAGGGCTTCATCCCCGACGCTCCGCCGGCCCTTCCGGCCGCGCCGGCGCCCGTCGCCGATCTTGACGCCGAGGAGCTTGCGGCTCTGTCGTAGCCTGTCGCGTCGTGAGCACCGCGGCGCTGCGCAACATCGGCATCATCCTGGTCCTCGCCGTGGCGGTGTACGCGCTGCCCGGCGGTGGCACCGGTGCCGCGATCGTCGAGGCGCTGGTCTCGATCGCGTTCCTCGTCGGGATCTGGCTCATCCTCATGCGGCTGTACCGCGAGCACCGCACGACGCTGTTCTCGCTCGGCGACAAGCACCGCGGGATCCTGTACGGCTCGTTCTGCGGGCTGCTCTTCCTCGGCGCGGCCGGCGGCGAGAACCAGTGGTGGGACAACCCAGGGCTCGTCCTCGCGTGGCTCGCGCTCCTCGGTGCGTGCATCTACGGCTTCGTCGCCGTGTTCCGGTACTACCGCGAGTACGCGTAAGCGTTGAGCACCGCCGCCTCGGATGCGCTGGAGGCAGGCGTCCGGCGGTTCGTCGACGACGTCGTGCTGCCGGAGGTCGCCGCATGGGACCGGACCGACTCGTTGCCGGACTGGGCGCTGGATCGGTTGGTGGACCTCGGGCTGACGCGGGCGCTCGTGCCCGTCTCGTACGGCGGCGACGGGCTGGGCGTCGCGGAGCTGGTGCCGGCCTGGCGTGCGCTGTCCCAGGGCTGGATCTCGCTGACGGGCGCGGTCAACCCGACGGGCCTGGCCACGACGCTGCTCGTGCGACACGGCACCGAGGAGCAGCGCGCGCGGTGGCTGCCGGGGATCGCGTCGGGCGACGTGCTCGCCTCGTTCTCGATCACCGAGCCGCAGGCCGGCTCGGATCTCTCGAGGCTCGAGACGACCGGGCGGATGCTCGACGGCGGCGGGCTCGTGCTCGACGGCGAGAAGCGGTGGGTCGCCGGCGGGGCATCGGCGGACGTGATCTTCATGATCGTCGGGGTCGAGGACGCGGGCGACAAGCCGTCGTGCGTGGTGCTGCCGGCCGACGGGCGCGGGTCGGCGACGTGGGCGGTCGGCGAGCTCGACAAGGTCGGCTACCGCGGTGTCGAGTCGGCGGCGTACCGGTTCGAGGGCCATCGTGCCTCGGGCGCGGAGATCCTCGGCGGTCCCGACGGGCTGGGCGCGGGCGCGCGGATGATGCTCGACGCGCTCGACGTCGGGCGGGTGAACGTCGCCTGCCGCGGCCTCGGGATCGTCGACCGCTGCGTCGTCTGCGCCGTGAGCGAGTCGCGCGAGCGCGAGATCGGCGACGGCGTCCTCGGCGACCACACGCACGCTCAGATGCGCGTGGGGGAGCTGATCGCGCGCCGGGCGGCCGTCGCCGCGCTGGTGGACGTCGCCGCCGCGGCCGTCGACCGCCGCGACGGCTCGTCACGAGAGCCCGCGACCGCCGCGAAGCTCGTCGCGTCCGACACCGCGGTCTGGGCGGTCGACGCGGCGTCCCGCCTCGCGGCCTCCCGCTCCTACGCCGCGGGAGACGAGCTCGCACGCCTGCGCCGAGACGCCCCGC
>CADCVT010000291.1 GCA_902806215.1 uncultured Solirubrobacteraceae bacterium
CCGCTGACCGTTACGACATGCAGCCATCGCATGACGCGATGCCTAGTGCGAGGATCACAACCCACGCTACGAGTGTGAAGACGCCGGCCGCGACCGCTAGCGACACGCGGAGCAGCGTCCCGCCGCGAGAGGACCACGCCGCCCCGATGGCGTTGAGCAGCGCGAAGAACAGCGCCGGAAGCAACCAGAGCAGGACCTGGTTCGTCTCCATCTCGTTCGCCAACCACAGCGAGATCGCGGCGGCGCCGATCGGGGCGACGACGATCCAGAAGACGAACCTGAGCATCGAGGGATGGTGCCCGATCCGAGTCGAGGTACTCAGGTTCGCCTACGGAACCGAAGCGTCAGGGTTCGAATCCTCTCGGGCGCGCTGCTTCACGTCGGACCTCGGATGGGCCGGCGCGCCGGCAACGCGTCGACCTAAGGTCTGAGCATGAGCTGGGCCGCGCACGCGAAGTCGGAGCTCGCCGCCGGGCGCGAGGTGACCGTCCGGCCGTATGGGGGCTCGATGCACCCCAAGGTCAAGTCCGGTGCCGAGGTCGATCTGGTTCCGATCTCCGACCCGTCAACGCTGAAGGTTGGGGACATCGTGCTGGTCCGCGTCTCCGGCAGCGACTACCTGCACCTCGTGTCCGCCGCGGACGCCAACCGGGTGCAGATCTCCAACAACCGGGGGCGGGTCAACGGGTGGGTTCCCCGGGCGAAGGTCTTCGGGATCGCGGTCGCGGTGCGGAACTGAGCCGTCAGCTCGCCGGGTCGGACGTCTTCGTCCAGTACCGGCTGTTGATGATGTCGCCGCAGAGGCCGCTGTTGTAGTAGTCGTCGCGGCCGGGGTCGAGCGTGATGTTGCTGAAGTCGAGGAAGCCGGGGCCGCTCCAGATGACGTCGTCGTCGTTGTTGGTGACGTGGCCGGATCCGCGTCCCGAGCACGAGTTGAGCGCTCCGAAGGCATGGGTCATCTCGTGCGCGAGGAGGTACGAGCCTCCGCTCGGGAACGTGGAGGTCGTCGTCGGGTGGTTGTTGCACCGCGCCTCGGGGATGTAGACGAAGGGCGGGTCGGCGCTCGCGATGCCGCAGGCCTGCTGGGCGATCATGACGTCCATGTAGAGGACGGTCCCCTGGGTCGGCGCAGCGGGCGGAGATGCCGCGATGAGGTCGGCGCGCGCGGTGGCGAAGTCGCCGGCCCCGTAGATCGCGGCGGTCTTGCCGAGCCTGACGATCTCGACGTCGACGACGCCGTTGGTGCGCATCCAGCGCGGCTGCACGCTGCCGACGGTCTGTTTGGCGTACCACCCGTTGACCTGACCGATCTCGTGACGGATGGCGGCGACGTGATTCGGATCGACGGCCTGGTCGGCGGCGACGCCGTAGATCGCGCGGAACGAGTCGCCGGGGCCGGGCTTCGGAGGCGCAGGCGGCGCGGGGTCGGCCGGTGCGGGGGGAGCGGAGGGACCGGGCGGGGCCGGCGCGGGCGCGGACGCTCCCGGAGCGGTCTCGGGACCAGCCGGGCGGATCGTCAGGTTCACCGAAGCGCAGGTCAGCTTCCGGCGTCTCCCGCGCGCGGGCGCGACCACGCGCAGCACGACGGAGCCCGGCTTCGCGGTCGGCGCCGCGAACCGGAACGCTCCGCGACGCGACGACGTCACGGTCTTCACGGCGACCCACCGGCGGCCGACGCGACGCTCGAGCCGGACCTTCCGGCGGACCGACGACGACAGCGTCCCCGTGATCGCGACGGCGCTGCCGGCGACGGGGACCCGGTTCGACGCCGAGCTCGAGCACGCCCGCTTCGCGCCTGCCGCCGACGCGGGTGCGGCCGCGCCGAGAACGAGCAGACAGGACAGGAGCACGACGCACGGCCGGGGGAACCTCATGAGTGACCCATCGACCGAAGAAGCCCGACGACTTGAGCCGACCAGGTGACCGACGCTCGGTCACGTCATGCTGTGCGCATGCTCCGCCTCCGAATGGTCCTTCCGCTGCTCGTCCTTCCTGCCCTCATCGCGCCGGCGGCGGAGGGCAAGGTGCGCAAGCCGCGCGCCTCGGTGGGAACCGCCATCACCGTGCAGCAGGGCATCGGGGTGCTGCGGCCCGGGCCGCAGTTCTTCGAGAAGCGCGTCAAGGCGCTCCTCGGCAAGCCCGACCGCCCGGGCATGAAGAACGGTCAGCTGACCATGTCGCTCGACTACCGGCGCAAGTACGGGCTGATGCTCTACTTCGACACCCAGCGCACGGGCGGCCCGCTCGGGTCGGTCGTTGCCACGCACCGCCAGTTCCGCACGGTCGAGGGCGTGCGCGTCGGCGACACGGTCTCCGACATCCGCCGCGCGTACCCGGAGCTGCCGATGCCGTGTGGGACCGGCGGGCGCATCTGCAGCATCCTCGAGGACCCGGGCACCGATGCCGGGGCGACGTACGAGCAGACGCAGTTCGTCTTCAAGGGGCGCCGGATCGTGGAGATCTCCGTGAGCAGCCGCGTCCGCTGAGCCGCCCGCCGAGCGACCTTCCACGCCGACGGTGCGTTGTGTGCCACCCTCTCGATCGTGCCGCCGCGGTTGGCCCGGCCTGACGATTCACCAAACGAATTTGGTAATTCAGAACGACCGCGAGCATGTAAATTCATTGGGTTGGTGAGAAAACCTATTCAGTGATTTTTCCCGTAGTCTGCGTGTATGGCTACAAAGTCCGCTGAAGCGGAACCCGACCTCCTGGGGGCGCTGGCCCACCCGATCCGTCTCGCGATCATGCGTGCGGCCGTGGACCAGTTCAGCCCGAAGCAGATGGCCGACTCGCTCGGCGACGTATCGCTGCAGCTCGTCAGCTACCACGTGCGCATCCTGCGCGACGCGGGGCTGCTCAAGCTCACCGGCACCGAGCCCCGGCGCGGCGCGCTTGAGCACTTCTACCGGGCGAGCCCGGATGCCGCGTCGCGTCTTGCGTCGCTCGGCAAGACGCTGACGTCGCTCAGCGACGACCTCGGCTCGAGCCCCAAGCCCAAGGGCGGCACGCGCAAGAAGGCCGCCGCCAAGCGCTAGCGGAAGAGCTCTCCGTGGAAGCCGAAGGGCACGGGCTGAGGCACCACAGCCCGCGCCCTCTCGGTGAACGTCCGGGCGTCGAGGACCAGCAGGAACGACGTCCGCCTTCGTGAATCCAGGACGACCGACAGCGCGACGCCGTCGTCCTCACGGCGCGCTGCGGGCGCCCTCACGAACACCGCTTCCCCAGGAAAACAGCCGTCTTCTCGCCAGATCCGCGGCTCGCCGCTGCGGACGTCGAGCTTGACGAGCTGGTCGAAGAAGCTGCTCTTGCGCCGGTCGCGCACGCCGACGCCGTAGACGTAGCGGTACGGCCGCGCGTTGACCGCGCCGTAGTCCACGCGCGGCAGCTCCACCGCCCCGTCCCACAGCTCGCGCGACGTCACGCGGTTCTTCGCCAGGTCGAGCGTCAGCCGTCGCGGCGTCGCCGCCGGCACCCGCTTGACCGACAGGTCGCGCAGCTTCTTGAGGTAGAGCGCGTCGATCACCGTCGCGTCGTCGTACGCCAGCAGGTCGACCGTGATGCGGTCACCGTCGTCGAACGCGTTGACGTGATGGAACGTGAAGAACGCGTCCGTCTCGAGCGTCGCCCGGACGCCCCCGCGCTCGAGGTCGACGACGTGCATCCGCGTGGGTGCGGAACCGTCCCAGCGGAAGTTGCGGATGTACGGCTCCCAGTCCGTCACGAGCTTCATCGGGTCGACCGCGAAGGGCTGCTCGGTGAGCACCGCGAAGCGCTCCGTGAGCGAGAACGAGTGCATGTACGCCGGCTTCGTGACAGGGATACGCGCCAACTCTCGGCCTCCTGAACGCACGATGTAGGCCGACGGCGGGATCAGCTCGACCTCGTACGTGACCGATCGGCCGCTCCGCGTGCGGTGCGGATGTGCGGTCCCGGTGTTCCCGAGCCTGAGCGCCTCGCCCTGCGCGCCGACAGTGCGGAGCGTCTCGGGATCGAACTTCACAGGCAGCGGCAGCTCGGTCATCGCGACGAACTCCCGGCCGAGCCGCGCGACGTTGACGTTGGCGTTCGGGACCGGTGCGAGCTTGAACATCGCGGCGGTCCCGTTGAAGATCGCGCGGCACGGATCGGTCGCGAACTCGTTGAACGCGATGACGCCGTCGCGCTCGGCGGCCTCGTAGGAGGACGACCGCAGGAAGCGGTTCGCGTAGCCGACGCGGCCGCGCCCGAACGAGAACGCGTGCAGCATCGCCAGCCCGTCGAACCAGTGCTCGAAGCTCTTGTCGCCGACCTCGTAGCGCCCCGGGCCGTTGCGCACGAGCGTCCCGCGCAGCCATCCCGGCACCGAGCCGTCCACGTCGAGCGAGCCGATCGACAGCTCGCGCGCGACGCTCTCGAAGCCGAGGCGGAAGTCGCCGCGCGCAGCGAGGGCCGAACGCGAGAGCGGGCCGCCGAGCGCGAGCCCGGCCGCACCGGCGGCGGCGCTGCCGAGCAGGGCCCTGCGGGTCAGCTGCGTGTCGTCCATGGCGCGACACTACGCCGTGCCACGCCCCGCGGGAATGGGACCTTCGTAGCGATCTCGCGCGACGACGCCACTGTCGCGGCACGCGTCCGAGAGGTAGGTTCGGTCGATGAGCTCTGAGAACGCGCAGGTGATCGAGCGGTTCTACCGTGCCTTCGCGGCGTCCGACGGCGCCGCCATGGCGGAGTGCTACGCGCCGGACGCGCGGTTCTCGGACCCGGCGTTCGGCGAGCTGCGCGGCCGCGAGGTCGGCGGCATGTGGCGCATGCTCACGTCGCAGGCGACGGACCTGCGGGTGGAGCTCGTCGAGCACGCGGCCGACGGCGACACCGGGAGCGCGCGCTGGAAGGCGTGGTACACGTTCTCGCAGACCGGCCGCCCGGTGGTCAACGACGTGCGCGCGACGTTCCGCTTCTCCGGCGGGCTGATCGCCGAGCACGACGACGACTTCTCGTTTCACCGGTGGTCCTCGCAGGCGCTCGGGACGCCCGGGAAGCTCTTCGGGTGGACGCCGATCATCAAGGGCGCCGTGCGCAAGAAGGCCCGCGGCAACCTCGAACGCTTCCTCGCCGCGAAGTAGGCGGGTGGCCGGTCCCGGAGATGACCGGCCACCCCCACGGCGAACCGTGGTCCGACGAGCCTACGGCCTACAGCGCCGTCCCGCTCGGATTCGTGCTCGAACCGCTGCTGTCGCCGCTCCCCGAGCCCGACCCGCTGCCCTCGCCGTCCTTCTCCGGGCAGAGCTTGCCGCCGCGATCGCGATCGGGCTGCTGCTGCTCCTGCGTGGACTGCGTCGGCGCGAAGTCCGGCGCCTGCTGGGTCGTGGTGCTCGACGACGAACCGCCGTCGGCCGCGACCGCGTTGCCGATGAGGCCGGCTCCCGGGAGCGCCATCACGGCGACCCCGAGGACTCCGGCCA
>CADCVT010000292.1 GCA_902806215.1 uncultured Solirubrobacteraceae bacterium
CACCGGCCGGGGCCGCGTCGGGCCCGCCCAGGACGATCGGGGCCGGTGTCGCGTCGTCGCCGGGGACCGCGACGCCATCGGCGGCGGGCGCCACGAGGGCGTCGGCGAGCACGAGGTTCGGGACGTCGTCCTCGGGGTCGATGCCCGGCCAGCCCTTGACGGCCACGACCGCGCTGAGGATGAAGAGCAGCGTGACGGCGGCCGCCACCAAGGACAGCCCAGCACCCAAGCTCGCCACGAAGGCTCGCGTCACCCGCATCCGTCCCGATATCGGCACTATGCCTCGAGCCCTTTACCCCGTCATCGCCGGTCGGCTGAAGTCTAGGTTGGAGAGCCGATCCGTGTCGACCGTGATCCCGGGCGGCGATTCGTTCGTGTCGACGAACACGCAGAACCACCGCTTCGGGTTCGGTCCGGGCACGCACGTGCGGAAGTAGTCGTCGCCGAGCTTGATCGTGTCCGAGGTCTCCGCGGCCGGGCGGAACTCCCGCGGCGCCCGCGTGGCGATGAAACGGCGAGCAGCCACCTGCTGGACGACGAGGTCGTGCTCGGCGTCCTTCAGCTGCGGGCGATGGAGGATCCCGCCGACGAGGAACCCCACCGTGACGAGGCCGAGCAGCGCGGCGCCGGCGTAGTCGTCGGCCACGACCTTCGGCAGGTCGCGGCGGCGACGGCGCAGGCGCATCGACACGAGCGGGGCGACGACCGCCAGCGCGAGGAGGTTGAAGAAGAACGCGAGCAGCAGCGCGGGGACGAGATCGGTGCCGGCGTCGCCGGCGATCGGCAGCACGCCGAGCAGCAGCGCGTCGGCGATCGTGAGCCCCAGGAACAGGGGCCATTGGAGCGCCCCGCGCCAGCGCCACCGCAGGCGCGAACGCCACAGCGGTTCGTCGCTCGCCATCCCGTGAAGAGTAGGCGAGCAGTTGGCGCAAGAAACGTCATTGATCGGCGTTCCCCCAACTGGAAGCCCGGCTGTAGGGGATCGGGCAGCTCACAGGGGGAACGTCCAATGTCCATCCGAGTCGTCGTAGCCGCACGTGAAGCGCTCCAGCGCGAGCACCTGAGAGGGGTGCTCGAGGACGACGGCGTGCAGGTCGCGTTCGAGGCGGTCGACGCCGCCGAGCTCGTCGTGCTGGCCCAGCTCGAGCGCCCGGACGCCGCGGTGATCTCCGCCGAGCCGGCGCTGTTCGACGCGCCGCGCGCCCTCGTCGAGCTCAAGAGCGCGTTCCCCGACCTGCCGGTGGTCGTCGTCTCCTCCCAGGCGGGCGAGCGGCCGATCAGCAAGGCGCTGCGCAACGGCGCCGTCGCCTACGTCTACGCCGACCAGGTCCACATCCTCCCGTGCGCGGGGCGCGCCGCGGCGGCCGGGCTGACCGTCGTCCCCGCCGACGTGCGCCGCCACGCCGTCGCCCCCGCCTTCAGCCACCGCGAGCGCCAGGTCCTCGACCTCGCCGTCCAGGGCCACACGAACACCCAGATCGCCCGCCAGCTCTTCCTCGCCGAGAGCACGGTCAAGAGCCACCTCTCGGCGTGCTTCCGCAAGCTCGGCGTCAGCTCGCGCGCCGAGGCCGCGGCCGCGCTCACGCCCGCCTGACCTCGCGCGCCTGCGACACTTCGCTCGTGGAGATCCGCGAGCTCGGACAGGTCGAGTACCGCGAGGCCCTCGCCCTGCAGGAGCGCCTGCGGTCCGAGCGGCAGGCCGGCACGACCGGCGACGTCCTCCTGCTCCTCGAGCACGACCCGGTCTACACGCGCGGGCGCCGCAGCGACCCGAAGGTCGAGCTGCCGATGGGCGTCGACTGGTACCGCTGCCAGGGCATCGACGTCGTCGACACGGACCGCGGCGGCAAGGTCACCTACCACGGGCCGGGGCAGCTCGTCGGCTATCCGATCATGGCCGTCACCGACGTCGTGGCCTACGTGCGCTCGATGGAGCAGGCGATCATCGCGGCGCTCGCCGAGGAGGGCATCGCCGCCCGCTCGCGCGCGGACGAGGGGCGCGACTTCACCGGCGTCTGGGTCGAGGACCGCAAGATCGCCTCGATCGGCGTGCACGTGCAGCGCGGCGTGACGACGCACGGCTTCGCGGTCAACGTCGACGGCGACCTCCAGCCCTGGCAGTGGATCGTCCCGTGCGGCCTCGACGGCGTGCGGATGACCTCGGTGCTGAAGGAGAACGGGCACGCCGACATGGCCGCCTTCCGGTCGAGGATCGCCGCCGCGTTCGAGCGGGAGCACGCCAGCGTCTGAACCGAACTCCCCTGGGCGCCGTTGTCCTTCCGAACCCAAGCTGCCTTAGGGAGGCGCTGCACCACATGTCCAGGAAGTTCACCCGCGCGGCGGGCATCGCCGCGCTCGCCTGCTCCGCGACCGCGATCGCACCCGCCGCTGCATCCGCCGCCGAGGTCATCTACGGCGTCACTGATCAGAACCGGCTCGTCCAGTTCGCCTCCGACAGTCCAGGCGACATCGAGGGCTCGGTTGCGATCACCGGCCTGCAGGCCCCGGACGAGCGCGTCGTCGGCATGGACGTCCGTCCTGCGAACGACGCGCTGCACATCGTCACGACCGGCAACCGCGTCTACTCGGTCAACCCCGTCACGGGATCGACGCGGCTCGTGGTCAACCCGATCACGACCCCGCTGAACGGCGCGCTCTTCGGCGTCGACTTCAACCCGGCCGCCGACGCGCTGCGCATCGTCAGCGACGCCGACCAGAACCTGCGCATCCGGTTCTCGGACTTCCGCACGTTCGCGGACGGCGCGCTCAACTACGGCGACGGCGTCAACCCGGCGGTCACGGGCTCGGCCTACACGAACAACGTCCCCGGCGCGACGACGACGACGCTTCTCGGCATCGACGTCGGCCGTGACGCGCTCGTCCGGCAGGACCCACCGAACGCCGGCACCCTGACCGTCATCGGTGCGCTCGGACTCGACGCCGCCAACGCGATCGGGTTCGACATCAGCGCCTCTGACGGCACGGCGTATGCCGCATTGGTCACCCAGGGCCAGGAGACGGTGAACCTGCATCGCATCGACCTCGCCACGGGCCGCGCGACGCCGGCCGCCGCGGCGCCGCTGATCGACCTCCCCGACGGGGCAGGCGCGCTGCGCGGCATCGCCACGCTCGGCGGCACGCCCGACGACAAGTCGGCACCCGAGCTGTCGGTCGCGTTCTCCAGCACGATCCTCGAGCAGAACACGAGCACGCTCGAGCCGTCGGTCAACTGCGACGAGACCTGCGCCATCAGCGTGACCGCCACGGTGCAGGGCGTCCGCGCCGGCAGCGAGACGGCGTCCATCACCGGCGGAGCCGGCAACGAGGTCGTCAAGGTCTCGCTGAGCCAGTCGGCCCGCAGCCGCATTGCGCGCAGCGGCACCGAGCTCATCCGGCTCACGATCACGGCGACCGACGCCGCGGGCAACCGCGCGTCCCAGAATCGCGTCTCGCGCACGCAGACGCTCTCGGCCCGCCGCGGCAGCTGAGACGGGCCGGGTCCACGTGAACCGGAGGAGGCCGAAGGTGCGTAGCGTGCTCGCTGTGACGCCCTCGGCCTCCCCGCTCACCGCCGACGGCGCGGACGCCGATCTCGTCCGCGCGGTCGGTGCCGGCGACCGCCACGACGCGCTCGGCGAGCTCTACGACCGCTACTCGTCGCGGCTCTACGGCTTCGCCGTCGGGCTGCTGCACGACCGCATGCTCGCCGAGGACG
>CADCVT010000293.1 GCA_902806215.1 uncultured Solirubrobacteraceae bacterium
GCGCTGGACCGCACGTTCGCGGCGCGACCGCCGGTGGTCTTCAGGACGGGCTCCACGACGATCACCGACCTCGAGTTCGACGGGCGTGGCCGGATCCACCTGCTCCTCAATCGCCGTCGGCCGGGCGTGCTGCGGCTGACCGCGAGCGGGCGCCTCGACACCGGCTTCGGCCGGCGGGGCATCGGCTGGACACGGATCCCGAAGGGACCGCGGAACAACGACGAGGGGCTCGACCTGCTGTTCGACCGGCGACGCGGCGTGATCGTCGTCGGCAAGCGCTACCGCGACGGTGCCGGCGATCCCGTCTTCGGCTGCGGGATCCGCGACGACTTCTGCGCGAGCGAGGTGCGGCTCGGCGTGTGGCGCCTCAGGCGCTAGCGGCGCTCAGCCCGTCTCGGTCGACAGGCTGAGCGCACCGCGCCGGGCTCAGATCCCCGGGTTCGGGACCGGCGACTCGCCGCTGTAGTCGTAGAAGCCCTTGCCGGTCTTGCGGCCGTACCAGCCCGCGCTGAGCATCTTGCGCAGCGTCGGCGGCTGCGCGAAGCGGCGCTCGCGGAACTCGTCGAACAGCACGTCGCAGATCGACCCCATCGTGTCGAGCCCGACGAAGTCGGCAAGCGTCAGCGGACCCATCGGGTGCCCGGCGCCGGCCTTCATCGCGTCGTCGATCTCGTCGACCGAGCCGACGCCCTCCTCGTACGCGCGGATCGCGTCGAGCATGTACGGCACGAGCAGGCGGTTGACGATGAAGCCCGCCTTGTCCTTGGTCGGGATCGCGAGCTTCTTCTGCGAGCGCGCGAACTCCAGGCCGGCCTCGAACGCCTCGTCGGACGTGGTCACCGCGCGGATGACCTCGACGAGCTTCATGACCTGCGCCGGGTTGAAGTAGTGCAGCCCGAGGAACCTCTCGGGGCGGCTCGTCTGCGCAGCCTGGTCGATGATCGCCAGCGAGGAGGTGTTGCTCGCGAAGAACGCCTCGGGCTTGACGATCGCGTCGACCTCCTTCCACATCTCGAGCTTCGCCGGCAGCGACTCGGAGATCGCCTCGATGACGAGATCGCAGTCGGCGAGCTCGCCGTAGTCGCTCGTGGTGGTGATGCGCGCGAGGATCGCGTCGGCATCCTCCTGCGTCGACTTGCCCTTCTCGACGGCACGGGCGAGCTGCTTCTGGATCTTGCCCATGCACTTGTCGATCGCGCCCTGGTCGACCTCCCGCAGCACGACGTCGTAACCCGCCGTCGCGCTGACCTGTGCGATTCCGTGTCCCATGAGGCCGCCGCCGATGACGCCGACCCGCTTGATCTCAGCCATGGCGCCAGAACCTACTGCGCGGCGAACGCACGGGCGGTCCCCTCGGCGATGTCGGCGCAGTGCTCGACGCAGCGCAGGTCGACGTGCTCGGGGAGGTCGTCGGCCCGGTGGTAGTGGGCGTACATCCCGGTCTTCGGGTCGACGGAGAGCACCGACGCGGTGGGGAGCCCGGCGAAGCGCGCGAGGATCGGGTCGGTCCAGGCGGCGATCCGCCAGCGCTCGGGCGGCTCGACGCCGGCTCGGCGGGCGCCGGCCTCGACGAGCGCCAGGTCCTCCTCGCGGTAGTCGTGCGGGAGCAGAGAGCCCTCGGCGCGCGCGACGACGGGGACGCCCGAGCCGATCGTGTCGAGCCCGAGCACGAACGTCGTCGCCGGATCGAGCCGGTGCGCGGCCAGGAACGCCCGCATCCCGCCCATGCCCGACTCCTCGGCGCCGGGGAAGACGAGCAAGACCTCGGCGTCCTCGAGCGGATCGGCGGCGAATCGGCGCGCGAGCTCGAGCAGGGCCGCGACGCCGCTCGCGTTGTCGTTCGCGCCGGGCACCGTCGGCGACGTCGCGCTGTCGAGCAGGAAGAGCGCGTCGATCAGCGCGAGCAGCCGCAGCCGCGCCACGAGCGCCAGCCCCGCGAGCGCGCCCGCCGGTGCCATCGCCTTGGTCTTGACCCGCTGCGACGCGCCCGCCTCGATGATCGCGCGGCTCCACATCCACCCGCCGCGCTGGGCGTCGAGGTGAGCGACGAGCACGAACGTGCGGCGGCTCGACGTGCGCCCCGGGATCCGCGCCACCACGTTGCAGCCGTGCCCCTTGGGCATGAGCCGCGGCAGCCACTGCACCCGGCCGCTCGACTCGAGCTCGTACGAGACCGCCGACAGCGCCGACAGCCAGCGCGGCCCAGCCGCCGCCGCGAGATGGAGCACGTGCGCGTAGGCGTACGTCGTCGGCCACCGGTACGGCTCGAGCAGGACGTCCTCCTCCTCGACACCGGCCTGCCGCAGTCGGCCGGCGACCCACCGCGCCGCCGCCCGCTCCCCCGCGCCCGCCGAGTCGCGCACCATCCCGGCGAGCGCCCGGACATCCGCGCCGAACGTACGCGAAGCGGGGCTATGGCCCGGCACGGCGTACGTTCGCGGCGTTGGTCATGCGTGCCAGTCGACCGGGCCGGCCACGAGCGTGTGGCTGCCGAGCGGCCGGCCGAGGACCTCCTGCGCGCGGCGCGCCATCGCCACGACCGCGTCGAGGTCGATGCCCGTCTCGATTCCCATCTCGTGCAGCATCGAGACGAGGTCCTCGGTCGCGATGTTGCCGGTCGCGCCCTTCGGGACCGGGCAGCCGCCGAGCTCGCCGAAGCTCGACTCGAACGACGAGCACCCGCCCTCGAGCGCCGCGAGCACGTTCGCGAGGCCCTGCCCGCGCGTGTTGTGGAAGTGCGCCGTGAGCTCGACGTCGGGCCCGAGCGCCTCGCGCGCCTCGCCGAAGTACGAGCGGACCTGGAGCGGGTTCGCCATGCCGGTCGTGTCGCCGAACGCGATCTCCTCCGCGCCCGCGTCGCGCAGCCGGCGAGCGATGTCCCAGACCCGCTCGCGCGGCACCGCGCCCTCGTACGGACACCCGAACGCCACGCTGATGACGCCCTCGGCCCGCAGCCCCTCGTCGCGCGCCCGGCCGATGACCCGCTCGAGCCCCGAGAGCGACTCCTCGATCGAGCGGTTGACGTTCTTGCGGTTGTGCGTCTCCGACGCGGAGAGGAAGCAGTTGACCTCGGAGAAGCGCTCGCGCTGGCGCAGCGCGTTGTCGAGCCCCTTCTCGTTGGGGATCAGCACCGTGACGGCGACGTCGTCGGGGACGTCCATCCGGTCGAGCACCTCGGGCCCGTCGGCGAGCTGCGGGATCACGTCGGCACGCACGAACGACGTCACCTCGAGCCGCTTGACGCCGGTCCGGGCCAGCCCGTCGACGAGCGCGATCTTGTCGTCGGTCGCGATCACCTCGGGCTCGTTCTGGAAGCCGTCCCGGGGGCCCACCTCGCGGATCCGGACGCTCTGCGGCAGATCGCTCACGCCCGCGCCACCACCCGGCGCTCGTGCGTCCCGACACCGAGGACCTTCTCGCCCTCGCGCACCTCGACGTCGAAGCGCCACTTGCGATCGTCGACGACCTCGCGCAGCACCGCGTGGGCGGTGCAGGCCGCCCCCTCGAAGGCGCCCGCGACGTGCTTGATGCAGACCTCGAACCCGACCGTGGCCTTGCCGTCCTCGAGGTGCTCGAGCGCGAGCATCGCGGCGCAGCGCTCCATCATGCCGATCATCCCCGGCGTCGAGAGGACCTTCACGGGGATGGTGCCGCCGACGTCGGTGAGCAGCTGCCCTTCGGCGGTGAACTCGTCGATGCGCTCCGAGCCGATCATCGGGGACGGAACTTATACAGTCGCCCGCCTATGGCCGACGACGGAGTCACGATCATCGGCGGGACGGGGGCGCTGGGCTTCGGCCTCGCGGTCCGGCTCGCGCACGCCGGGGTTCCGGTCGTCATCGGCTCGCGCGACGCGGGCCGTGCTCAGGAGACCGCCTCGAAGGCGCACCCGAGCTGCGCCGGCGTGGAGAACGCCGAGGCCGCCGGCGCGAACGAGGTCGTGTTCCTCTGCGTGCCGTTCCGCAACCAGTCCGAGAACCTCACGAACCTCAAGACGGTCCTCAAGCCCGGACAGCTGCTCGTCGACGCCACCGTCCCGCTCGCGGCGGCGATCAGCGGCAAGGCGACGCGGACCGTCGGCGTCTGGCAGGGCTCGGCGGCCGAGCAGGCGCAGGAGATGGCGCCTGAGGGCGTCCGCGTCGTCAGCGCGCTGCACACGGTCAGCGCCGCGACGCTCGGCGACCTCGACCACACGCTCGACGAGGACGTGCTCGTGTGCGGCACCAAGCGCGACGACAAGCGCCGCGTGGCGCGGATCATCGAGAGGATCGAGGGGCTGCGCTGCGTCGACGCCGGCCCACTCGAGCAGGCCCGGATCGTCGAGCCGCTGACCGCGATGCTCATCGGGATCAACGGCCGGTACAAGACCCACGCGGGGATCAGGATCACCGGGCTCGGAGACGGCGACCTCTTCCCTCCGCTGAAGCCGAAGAGCGCGTGAGCGCCACGGGGCCCGTCGTCGTCCTCGCCGGGGGGACCGGCGGGGCGAAGCTCGCGCGCGGCATGCTCGACGTGGTCGGCGACGACCTCGTCGTGGTCGCCAACACGGCCGACGACGTCGAGATCTACGGCGCGCACGTCTCGCCCGACCCCGACCTCGTCACCTACTGGCTCGCCGACCGCATCGACGAGCGCGGCTGGGGCCTGCGCGACGACACGTTCGCCGTGATGGACGGCCTGCGCGAGCTCGGCGTCGACGTGTGGTTCAACCTCGGCGACCGCGATCTCGCCGTCTGCGTGCGCCGCGCCGAGCGCCTCGCGGCCGGCGACTGCCTCACCGACGCGCTGGCCGAGCTCGGGACGGCGTTCGGCCTCCCGGTGCGCGTGCTGCCGATGGCCGACAGCCCGGTCCGCACGGTGGTCAAGGCCGCGGGCGAGTGGTGGCCGTTCCAGGAGTTCATGATCCGCCGCGGCGGCGAGGGGCCCGTCGAGGACGTGGCGTTCGAGGGCATCGAC